>JAFUBF010000304.1 GCA_017460325.1 Clostridia bacterium
CCAACAGACAAAAAAAGCCGCGATAATATGATTTATCGCGGTTCGACAGATGAAAAATTTTTTAGGGGGTATCCGCACCCGTACCTCTATAACTCAAGAACGCCCGTGTTTATTGACTTCGGTAAGGGTGTGAACAGTAACTCCTGCAGATGCGTTCAACCAAAAAAGACGGAAGCTCTGCTCCGTCTCTTTCGGTAAAACAAAAGGGGGATCTATGTAAACAGGGTTTGACCTGGAAATGCCACCTCGCGGCTTTCAGGAAAGCAGCAGATCCATCATCTGCAGAATGCCCTCTGACGTCAGGCGGTTCGTGCGCATCATCATCAGCATGCCGTACAGCATTGTTCCGGCCAGCTGTGAGGCCAGGGCACTGTCCTTTCCGGCCTCCTCCAGGGCCTGCTGCATGACCTTTGTCAGCCCCGGCAGAAGATGCGCCGTCACCTGGTCGCACATGTCGCTGTACACGGCCTTGCTGGCCGGCAGGCAGAGATCATCCATCAGGGGCTGCGTAAAATACGTCCGCCATGCATCGCCGGAAAACAGCCGGGCCAGTTTCTCCCGTCCGGTTCCCTCTCCCGAGACAATCTTTTCCATGTCCGCCTCGAGATAGGCGCAGTATCCCTCCACCACACTGCGAACCATGTCATCCTTGGTGGTGAAATAATAGTAGAAAAGCCCTTTGGCGACCTGTGCCTCCTCCGTGATTTCCGAAACTGAAGTACGGACAAATCCCTGCCTGGCAAACAGTGCAGAGGCGATTGCCACCATCTCCGCTTTCCGCTCTTCCGGTGTCTTAATGATTCTCATCTGCCGTTCCTCCCGTTTCTCTGACTTCCATTGGATGCCCCTATTATACGGTTTTCCCTCCGCCGTACAAGGTCTGTCCTCCCAAAGATACATTTTCGCGCCTGACCTGTCAGTTTCCGCGCATTGACCTCCCTGCCCCGTTGCACCCGGTAGTGCCCCTCCAACGGGGATGGGGATTGACACCGGCATCACTTCGTGGTAGCCTTTCCCCTGCCGGAAAGCGGAAGCGCTTTCCGCAACCCTAACCAGACAAGGAGCATATTATGGAACAGATTACCTATGTCTGCGGCCATCGCAACCCGGACACAGACTCTATCGTCTCCGCCATGGCGTATGCCAGTCTTCGCAATACGCTGGGCGAGAGTGAATATATACCGGCACGCCTGGGACACCTGAACGATGAAACCAGTTTCCTTCTGAAACGTTTCGGTTTCCAGCCACCCATGCTGCTCTCCACCGTCCGCACACAGGTGCGGGACATTGCCTTTGACCGTCCCCCGAAACTGGGAAAAAACGTCCCTGTCAGTCATGCCTGGGAAATCATGCAGGAAAATCCGAATCAAAGCGCCCTTCCGGTGACCAATGAGGACGGCACCCTGTTCGGCATGGTAACCGCCGGCGGGATCGCCGAAAGTGACATGCGTGCCATTTCCTGCCCGGTCATTGCCGATGCGCCCATTTTCAATGTCCTTTCCGCTATTGAGGGGACCATCATCAACCGGGATGAGAATGTTTTCGATTCCATTTCCGGCGAGGTGGTTTTCGCCCTGCCGGATACCGGCGGGTATCTGCACAACGTGAACCCCAAGTCCATCATCGTCTGCGGACAGCAGGAGGAGGTGGTGGAAAAAGCGCTGGGCCTCAAGGTCAACTGCATCATCCTCTGCCAGAGCAATCTGGCGGAAAAGTATCACGGCATCTCCTCCGACACCTGCATCATTGCCACGCCGTATGACGCCTGGCGGGCGGCCCGCCTCCTTTATCAGGCGACGCCGGTCAGCCGGATCGCCCGGACGGATGACCTGATCTCCTTCCAGCTGGATGATTTCATCGACGATGTGCAGGATGCCGTGCTTAAGAACCGCTACCGCAGCTTCCCGGTGCTGGACAGCGACGGAAAAGTGGTGGGAACGCTGGGCCGTTACCATCTGCTCCGTCCCAACCGCAAGCGTCTGGTTCTGGTGGACCACAATGAAATGAGTCAGTCCGTTCCCGGTCTGGATCAGGCGGAACTGGTGGGGATTATCGACCACCACCGTCTGGGCGACGTGGAAACCGGTTACCCCGTATTCATGCGCAATGAGCCCGTCGGCTCAACAAACACCATCGTGGCCACCATGTTCCAGGAACACGGGCTCATGCCCGGTGCGGCGCTGGCCGGCCTCATGGCCGCCGCCATCATCAGCGACACCGTGATGTTCAAATCCCCCACCACCACGCCGAAGGACCGGCGCATCGCCGAACGTCTGGCCCGGATTGCCGGACTGGACCTTGAATCCCTGGGGCGGGAGGTATTCTCCGCCGGATCATCGGACAAGCCGGCCGCCGCCCTTCTCAAGACGGATTTCAAGGAATACCACCTGACCGATCACCGGATCGGGATCAGCCAGATCACCACCATGGAGACCGGTCCCCTCCTGAAACGTCAGGATGAGCTTCTCCGGGAAATGGGCAAGCTGAAAGAGGAAAGCAAGTACGACATGGTTCTCCTCATGATCACCGATGTCCTTCGGGAGGGAACGGACCTCCTCTTCAACGGAGATAAGGAAATCATCCGTCAGGCCTTCAACCTGCAGAAGATTCGCGGCAGTCACGTCTTCCTGGACGGCGTCGTATCCCGGAAAAAGCAGATGGTCCCTGCTCTTGCCATTTTGTGGGGCTGACCGCTTGCATTTTTCTTCCGCATCGGATACAATACATCGCCGGAGGTGATTGATATGGAGACACGAGTCGCCGTACTCAGCATTATCGTCGAAAAACCGGAGGCAACCGCCGCACTCAATGACCTGCTTCACAGTTATGCCGACTATATCGTGGGCCGCCTCGGGATTCCGTACCGCGCCCGCGGGGTGAACATCATCTGCATCGTCATGGATGCCCCTCAGGACAAGATCAACAGCCTGACGGGTGCTCTGGGACGCTTTGATGGCATCACCGCAAAAGCAGCCTACTCAAACGTGTAACTTAACTGAATAGATTTTTTCTCATCCCCTGACACCGAAACCTGACACTTGAGGTGAAAGACACGATGAGGCGTTTACCGCCGTATCCTGTTTTGGGGTACGGCGGTTCTTTTTTGGAGGGTACCATGAGTTTACAGAATACACCCGCTGCCGAGCGCATTCACATCGGTTTTTTCGGCCGCCGGAATGCCGGCAAATCCAGTCTCGTCAATGCCATCACGGGACAGAATCTCTCCGTGGTTTCCGAGGTAAAGGGCACCACCACGGATCCTGTCCTGAAAACCATGGAACTGCTGCCCCTGGGGCCGGTGGTCATCATGGATACCCCCGGATTCGATGACGAGGGCACCCTGGGCCATCTCCGCATGGAAAAAACCGAACAGACCCTGGTCCGTGCGGATCTGGCCGTTCTGGTTGTGAGTGCTCTTGCCGGCATGACCGGGGAGGACCGGCACATGCTGAGCCGGATCCGGGAACGGGGAATCCCCTACCTGGTGGTCTTTACCCACAGCGACATTGCCAGTAACCCAGTCGAAATGCCCGTGGACGCCTGCCTCGTCAGTTCCCGGACAATGGAGGGGATCGCCGCCCTCAAGGACCGGCTTGGGTCCCTCCTCCCCCGGAGGGCAGAAAAGCCCATCGCCTATGACCTGATTCCCGGCGGCGGGACCGCCGTCCTTGTCTGCCCCATTGACTCCGCCGCCCCCAAGGGTCGCCTTATCCTCCCCCAGCAGCTCGTCCTGCGTGATCTCCTGGATCACGGCCGCCTGGCCCTTGTTACCCGCGAGACCGAGCTTGCCCGGGCACTTTCCGTCCTTCCCGGACCTGACGTGGTCATTACAGACAGTCAGGCCTTTGCCACCGTCCGGGACATCGTCCCGGATGCCGTACCCCTGACCTCCTTCTCCATCCTCATGGCCAGGTATAAAGGGTTTCTCGAAACGGCTGTTCAGGGGGTTGCTGCCATGGACCGTCTCAAAAGCGGCGACCGGGTCCTCATGGCCGAGGGCTGCACCCATCACCGGCAATGCGGGGACATCGGAACAGTCCGGATTCCCGGCTGGCTTCGCCGCCATACCGGAACAATGCTCAACATTGAAACCTGCAGCGGGCACGACTTCCCCCGCGACCTGTCCGGTTATGCCCTGGTCATCCACTGCGGCGGCTGCATGATCACGGAGCGGGAAGTGCAGGACAGAATGCTTGCGGCTCAGCATCAGGGCGTTCCCTTCACCAATTACGGAACCGCCATTGCCCGGATGACCGGCACGCTTGAGCGCAGCCTTCGTCCCTTTCCGGACATCCACCGCCTGCTTGTCCCGGAGGACCGGCCATGACCGAATCTGTTCGTACACTTCTCATCCGTCTCAGTCAGGAACATTCCCTCACGGAGACGGAATACCGGCAACTCGTTGAGGGATACACCCCTGAGGCCGCCCTGTTTGCGCAGGAACTGCGGTCCGGACTCGACAGCGCATTTATGGAACGGACATTTTCATCCGTGGCCTGATAGAGATCAGCAACATCTGCCGGAATGACTGCCTGTACTGCGGCATACGCCGGAGCAATGCACACTGTCAGCGGTACCGCCTCCTGCCCGGGGACATCCTCGCCTGCGCGGAGGAAGGGTATCACCTCGGGTTTCGCACCATTGTACTGCAGGGCGGTGAGGATGCCTATTACACAGATGACCGTCTCACAGACCTGATCCGGGAACTGCGACGCCGCTGGCCGGACTGCGCCATTACCCTGTCTCTCGGGGAACGGGGACTGACCTCCTTTCAGCGCCTCCGAGAGGCCGGCGCCGACCGCTACCTCCTTCGGCACGAAACCGCGGATGCCGACCATTACCATCTGCTGCATCCCCGTGACTGTTCGTTTGAACATCGCATGCAGTGCCTGCGGGACCTGAAGCGATGCGGGTATCAGGTCGGCTGTGGCTTTATGACCGGCTCCCCCTGGCAAACTGCAGCGCATCTGGCCAGAGACCTCCTGTTCATCCAGCAGTTTCAGCCGGAAATGTGCGGCATTGGGCCGTTCATCCCCCATCATGATACCCCCTTTGCCCGTTTCCCTGCCGGCAGCGTCCCTTTTACCTGCTATCTCCTGTCCATTGTCCGCCTGATCGTTCCCGATGTCCTGCTGCCTGCCACAACTGCCCTTGGCTCTCTCCATCCCAGAGGTCAGGAAATGGGCATTCTTGCCGGGGCCAACGTGGTCATGCCCAATCTCTCCCCCGCCGATGTCCGAAGCAAATACATGCTCTACGACAACAAGCGCAACACCGGCGTCGAGTCCGCTCAGCATCTCCAGCTGCTCTCTGAGCGAATGGATGAAATCGGATACCATATTGTCAGGGACCGCGGGGATGTAAAACATATGACCGAGAGGAGGCGTGCCAGTGACAGAGGATAAAAGGTCCATACGCTTCGGAATGCTGGCACCGGTCCTGGGCGTTCTTGCCCTGCTTCTCCTCTGGGCGCTGGTCTGCTCTTTTGGGGGCATCAGCCCGTATGTCCTTCCCTCCCCCGGAAAAGTCGGTCAGACCTTTCTCAAAATGGTCCGTTCCGGCGAGATCGCAAGAGATGTGCTGGTCAGCTTCGGTCGGGTCATCCGGGGCTTTGGCATCGCCTTCCTTCTCGCATTTGCCCTGGCTGTTCTGCGAATCGCCCTTCCCGCTTCCGCCCGCTTTACCGCCGCCTTCATTCAGTTTTTCCGCAGCGTACCCCCTATTTCCCTCATTCCCCTTCTGATCCTGTGGTGCGGCATCGGGGAGCAGACCAAGACAATCATCATCATCCTGGCCGCCTTCTTTCCCATGTACCTGGCCATTGTCAAGGGATTTACCAGCTATGACCCGAAGCTATTGGAAATGGCCCACGTCTTTTCTTATTCTCCCCTGCGCATCTTTCTCCGTATCCTTCTCCCCTCCGCCGTTCCGGATATTCTCCTTGGCATGCGCACCAGTCTCGGGTATGCCTGGCGGGCCATTATAGGGGCGGAAATGGTTGCCGCCTCAACGGGTCTCGGTCACATGATTCTGTTCGCGCAGCAGATGTCCCGGACCGACAAGGTCATTGTCGGTATCCTGGTCATTGGGATCGCCGGCAGTCTTACCGACTGGCTTCTGGGGCGTCTCATTCACCGTCTGGTGGGAAGGAGGGCGGAACATGGCTGGGATTAATCTGACCCGTCTTCGGAAATCGTATACGGTTGACCGGAGAACCGTTCCTGTTCTCACCGGACTGGACCTGTCCATCCCCGAGAATGCCATCACGGTAGTCCTCGGAAAAAGCGGCTGCGGGAAAACCACCCTCCTCCGTCTGATTGCCGGCCTCGAACCCCCGGACTCCGGGCAGATCTCTCTCCCGGGGAATCAGCGGACCGCCTTTGTCTTCCAGGAGCCCCGACTCCTTCCCTGGCTCTCTGTCCTGGACAATGTTCAGTTCCCGCTGAAACGCTCTGAAATCCGACCGGACGAAACCCGGTGGATGCTTGACACGGTCGGGCTCAGCGGATTCGAACGTGCCCTGCCGCACCAGCTTTCCGGCGGTATGCAGCAGCGTACCGCGCTTGCCCGGGCACTTCTCTTTCATCCGACCCTCATCCTGATGGATGAACCCTTTGCCGCCCTGGATCACTTTACCCGGGTCGACATGCAACACGCACTGCTCGATATCCGGCAGAAAACAAATGCCAGCATTCTGTTCGTCACCCATTCCATTGATGAGGCGCTGACGCTGGGGGATACCCTGGTCATTCTCTCCGATGGGGTCATCACCGCCCGTTACAGTATTCCCGGCCAGCCCCGTGATCTGCTCAGTGATGACATGATCCGGCTTCGCCGCCGGATTGTCGCCTCACTTGAATAACCTCACTAACCAATCTAACCACACTAATTCAATCCGCATCTGCGGTTGACCGCGCATTTCCATTGGAATACGCATAACAAACAAACGGAGGTATCACATGAAAAACGCTATTGCTCTGTTCCTCGCACTCTGCCTGACCCTTGCCCTTTCCTGTGCTCTGGCAGATGGGCTGTCCATTGATCATCTGACCGTGACCTATGTCACCTCGCCTCTCAACATTCCCAGCATTGTGGAAAAGGAAAACCACATCTTCGAAAACACACTGGGCATCCCCGTCGATTATGCCGAAATCACCTCCGGGGCGGACCAGACACAGGCCCTTGCCTCCGGAGATGTTCAGCTGCTGTATGCCGTTGGCGGAACCTCTGTCATTCTCTCCGCGGCCAACGGCGCGGACATCAAGGTCCTGAACATGTATTCCCGTGCCCCCGAGGCTTTCTGCATGTACAGCAAAGATGACTCTCTTACCACGCCGGAATCCCTGAGAGGAAAGGTCATTGCAGGCCCCGCCGGCACCAATCTGCACGAGCTCCTGGTGGCCTACCTGAATACGGCCGGCATGACCATTGACGACGTGCAGTACATCAGTATGGGCATCCCCGAGTCCAAGGCGGCTCTTGACGGCGGCAGTGCGGATGTGGCCCTCCTGGGCGGCGCCGCTGCCTATAACGCCTCCAAACAGGGCTATCATCTGGTCGCCAGCGGGAAGGGCCTCATCAAGGCCATTATCGCCGTTGCCGTCACGCAGGCATTTGCCGATGCGCATCCCGACGTGATTGCCGCCCTTTCCGAAGCGGAGCAGAAAATCATGGATACCATCCAGGCCGATCCTGAGGCCGCCTATGCACTGGCCGCTTCCTATCTGGATCTCACCCCGGACGCCGTGCGTGATATGGCAGCGGCCTATGATTTCTCCCTTGCAATCACCCAGGAGGACAAGGCCGGCTTCCAGAACACCGCCGACTTCATGAGCGCCTCACAGATGATTGATGAGCCGTATGACGTCATCGGGCTGTTCATGGATGACGCCAGATAATCTGCTCTGCAAACAGGGCCTCCCCCGAACGTTTCCCCTCGAACAGCAAAACAGCCATGCACATGCATGGCTGTTTTTGCTTCTCTCTACCTCATTTCCCTACCCGTGCCATTTCTCCATATTGCAGGTGTACTTCCGCTGACCCACGGGTGCGGCCTTGTCGTAATGAATGCCCACAAGCAAAATGTCGCCATCGTATTCCTGCAAAGCGGTCGGATACTTTCTCTGCCTGATCTGCTGAATCGCAGTATCCGCAGATTGATTCCATGCCAGTTCGATCACCAGTGCGGGAATTGGCTCGCCCTGCTTGGGCAGATAAACGATGCCGGCGTATCCGTAACCTGTCGGCAATTCCTCCATCTTGATGTAGTAATCCCTGTAACGGAAATATGCAAGCCGGATCACGTCACGAAGCGCATTTTCATTGTTGGCATTCAGCGGATCGGTCACTTCGATGTGAACCTTCCCGATCTGCGTGGCAACCGCGTCCATGTTCATGCAGAGGGTGTCCATGATGAGCTGTTCGCTTTCCCGGACGCGCCGCATCGTATCAGGGCGCCTGTCTTCGCGTATTATGCGTGAAAACTCCAGCCTGATTTCCTCATTCGGTATACGAACCTTGCCGGTTTGTTCATCGTAAGCAAGATACCCCAGATGAACAAGAAGCGTAAGCACATCATCCTGATTTTTAAACGTAATCAGATCGTTTGCAAATCCGTTGGTATCGACGGGCACGGCAGCACCGCCAATTAACTGAGCGATGGTCTGTCCCAGTCCAAGCTCATCCCTTGCGATATGTCCCAGCAGACTTTCCGCGGCAGAGGTTTCCGTCCAATAAGGGCGGAAACGATTGTTTCGCACTGCCTTCATCACGGAATACGGATTATAGACAGGGCCAATATCCGCTAAAGAGTATCCGTCGTACCATTGCTTCATGAGGGCAAAGTCCCGATAGTGCATTTCGCACAGCCTGACTACTTCCTCCTCTGTAAATCCGACATACTTCGCGAACCGGTGCGGACCAAGCATCGTGTATTCTTTGAAATCGGAAACAGCCGGTTGCAAACCGTCCCTCCGGATCGGCATTATGCCCGTCATGTAGACCGCAGCAAAGGTTCTGGCGGTTGCGGCGCTGTTAAAGAGTGTGCGCAGGAATTTCAGATACTCGCACTGGATTTCAGGTTTCTCACGGATCGGCGCATCCCATTCGTCAATGATCATGATAAACGGATTGCCGGCCACTTCAACGGCACTGACCAACGTCGCATCAAATTCCTCGATCCCCGAAAGGGATGGATAGGCATCCCGCAACTCCCTCGCGACATTTCTCCGGATGAAAGCAACCAGATCCTCAGCCTTTGTCTCCCCAAGCATATCTGTCATGTTCAGGTAGATGACGTCGTACTGATTCAGGTGTTCTCTGTACGATCTGGATTCAGCAATTGCCTTGTCATCAAACAGTCTGCCTGAATCGCACGTCTTATCATAATAAGCACAAAGCATCTGTGCGGCAAAGGACTTGCCAAATCTCCGCGGACGGGTGATGCAGGTCAGCTTATCAGGCGTTCCGATCGTCTCATTGATCAGCGCGATCATTCCGGTCTTGTCAACGTACCATCCTCTGCAAATATCCTGAAATCCGCTGTTGCCCGGATTCAGATAAATCCCCATTGCGTTCACCTCCGGCGACGGGGTCACACTTCTCAAGCGTACCCTTATTTGAAGGATGCGACAGGAACAGTCTGCACGATACCTGCCGTCCCGGTTCAGCAATTACGCCTGTCCTTTCGCGCAGGGCAGGGAGACAGCAACTTGCGAACAGAAAGAGAAAACGGCATAGCCGATTGCCCGACTATACCGCTTCTTTCCTGAGATTCAAGAGCCCTGCGTTGCAGCCGTTTTTGAATCAGTACGCCTTTGCGAAATAAATCAGCTTTTTAGCGGGTTTTCCGCAGCAGACACAGGTTTCGGCAATGGGGGTCTGGTCAAACGGCATGCAGCGGGATGTGGCACTGTAACGCTCCTTAATCAGATCCTCACAGGCCTGATCGCCGCACCACATGGCACGGGCATATCCGCCGTTCACCTGCTTTTCCAGTTCGTCCATATTGAACACGTCCGCCGTATGGGTATCCCGGAAGTTCCTGGCAATCTCAAACAGATTGGTCTGAATCGCCTCCAGCATCTGCGGGATCACGGTTTCAATCGCATCAATGGCGACGGACTCCTTCTCGAAGGTATCCCTGCGCACACACACGACCTTGTTTTCCGCCAGATCCCGGGGACCGACTTCAATGCGGATCGGAACTCCCTTCAGCTCCCACTCGTTGAACTTCCAGCCCGGCGTCACGTTGTCGCGATCATCAAACTCAACGCGAAGGCCCAGTGCCCGCAGCTTGTCCGCAATCCCGCGTGCACCCTCAAGGACACCTTCCTTATGGGCCGCAACCGGAACCACCACACACTGAATCGGTGCAATCTTCGGAGGAAGCTTGAGACCCCGCTCGTCTCCGTGCGTCATGATGATGGCGCCGATCAGGCGGGTGCTGGTTCCCCAGCTGGTCTCATGTGCAAATTTCTGCACGCCATCCTTGTCGAGGAACTTGATTTCAAAGGGCTCCGAGAAATTCGTCCCGAAGTTGTGGCTGGTGCCGCTCTGCAGCGCTTTGCCATCCTGCATCATGGCCTCGACGGAATAGGTGGCACGGGCACCGGCAAATTTCTCTTTCTCGCTCTTCTGGCCGCAGTAGACCGGAATCGCCAGGATCTGCTCACAGAAATCACGATAGACGCCCAGCATCTTCATGGTTTCCTCCTGTGCCTCCTCCGCTGTCGCATGGATGGTATGTCCCTCCTGCCACAGGAATTCGGAGGTCCTCAGGAACGGACGCGTCGTCTTCTCCCAGCGCATGACGGAACACCACTGGTTGTACAGGAGCGGGAGATCACGCCAGGACTGGACCCAGCGGGCGTACATGGTACAGAATATGGTCTCACTGGTGGGGCGAATGGCCAGGCGCTCCGTCAGCGGCTCCGTTCCGCCCTGGGTAACCCAGGCCACCTCCGGCGCAAATCCTTCCACATGGTCCGCTTCCTTCAGCAGCAGGCTCTCCGGAATCAGCATGGGCATGGACACATTCTTATGTCCCGTCCGCTTGAACTCCGCATCCATCTGCTGCTGAATCAGTTCCCAGATGGCATAGCCATAGGGCTTAATCGCCATGCAGCCTCTGACGGGCGTGTAGTCCATCAGGTCGGCAAGTCTCACAACATCCGTATACCACTGAGAGAAATCCTCATTTCTCGCCGTGATATGCTGAACAAATTCCTGCTGGTTTTTCTTCCCCATTTGAATCATCCCTCTTCTCAATGAATTGCAACGTTCAATTGACGGCGTTGCCAATTGGTTCTTTCTTTATGCACCCAGAAGCTGCGACAGTTTGCACACAGCCTGTTCCTCATCCGGCCCGGAGGCCAGAATGGTCAGTGCCTGTCCCTCGCACAGCTCAAGCGAGATCAGACCGATCAGTGACTTGGCATTCACCGTTCGGTCTCCCTTGCGGATCAGTACGCTGGACTCAAATTCCCCCATCTGCTGGGCAATCATTGCCGCCTCCCGCGACAGGATCAGTTTGGAAGTCGTCACTCTGACTGTCAGTTCCATCGACTCTGTTACGCCCCTTCCATCTCGTTTGCCATTTTCTCTATGCGGTGCAGGCGGTGATAAATCCCGCTTTTGCCTACCGGCGGATCACACAGTTTCCCCAGATCCTCCAGCGACAGTTCCGGATTGGCCAGACGCAGCTCTGCCGCCTCCAGCAGCTCCTCCGACAGTTCTCCGCGCCGGCCGCCGCCCAGCACCCGTTCAATGGCTGCCTTCTGTTTTTCCGCCGCCGTGACGGTCCGCTGCACATTGGCACTGTCACAGTTCACCGCCCGGTTGGCCCGATTCCGAAGCGCTTTCTGGATAATCAGTTCATCCATGGCAAACCGCGCCTTCTGCGCCCCCATGATACTGAGGGTATCCGTAATCGCTTCCTGCTCCTTGTAATACAGGAGCACCATCCCGCGCCGGACCGTTTTATGAATGTCCAGATTGAACCGGGTCAGAATGAACTTCTGCAGCGCATCGGCAAACCCTTCATCGTTGAGCACCAGTTCCAGATGCGCATCCTTTCCCGGGTCCGTCACCGAACCGCAGGCCAGAAACACCCCGCGCATAAAGGCCTTTCTGCAGCACTTTCGCGTCGTGATGTCCTTGGGCACCGTGCGTCTGGACATGTCGATTCCGCATCCCTCGAGGACGAAGGAAGCCTCCTCGTTGGCAAGCGTCAGCCGGTAACTGTTCCGGCCGCCAAGCCGCGCATGGTGCAGGGTGACCAGTTCCGGAACCACGTCAAAGACCGTCTTGTACAGCTTGAAGGTCCTCCTGGCCAGCGCGTTATTCTCCGTCTCAATGCACAGCCGCTTTTCCCCGCGTCCCCGGAAAATCACCGATCCGGAGGCACAGATGATACCGCTCAGTTCCGCCAGATAGCAGCATACACTCTCCGGCTCAATCCGGCACAGTTCCCGTTTCGTCTGTGCGGAAAAGGTCATGGTTTAATCCCTCCTGCGTCGGTTGGAAAGCAGGAGCAGCCGGGCCAGCTGCAGCATCGCCTGAAGAGCGGAGGCCACATAGGTCAGGGCCGCCGCCGTCAGGACACTTTTCACCCCGGTCATCTCATCCTCCGGAATGACACCGCCGGAAAGGATCTCAATGGCCCGCCGGGAGGCGTTGAATTCCACCGGAAGCGTCACCAGGTAGAACAGCACGGCGAACACGAAACAGGCAATCCCGATGATCTGAAGCGGTCTGAAGGAGAAAAACAGGCCCAGCAGAAACAGGGGAATCGCAGCCTGAGAGCCCACGCTGGCAACCGGCACCAGATTGCTGCGAATCCGCAGCGGTACATAATCCTGCGCATCCTGCAGAGCGTGTCCGCACTCGTGGGCGGCAATCCCGATGGCCGCCACACTGTCGGAATCATACACCGACCAGGACAGGCTCAGGACACGGGCCGAGGCATCATAGTTGTCCGTCAGTTCACCCGCGATCCGCTGGATGGGAATATCCTGCATCCCGCCCGCGTCCAGAATCTTCCTGGCAATGTCTCTGCCGGTCAGCCCGGTACGACTTTGCACATCGGACCACTTGTTATACGCGTGCCTGACGGCTCCCTCCGCGGCCATCGCCAGAAGGAAGCCGATAAGCACCAGGATATACGTCGAATCGTAGTAAAACATCTTTCCCTCTGTTATTTCTTGACTCCGTTGTACAGGAATCCCTTCTCCGCATCCACCGTCACCGTCATACCGCGCTTGAGCATATGCACTGCCTGCTCGGTACGGTCCATGAACAGCGGAATGCCCAGTGCCAGACAGGTAATCGCCGCGTGGCACTCCGGATCGGTACTCTCCACGACAACCGCTCCGGCCTGACGCAGATACGGGAGCATTTCCCCGGTAGTCATCTTGGTCACAATCACATCGCCGGGCCTGAAATCGCTTTCCAGGTCGGAAAGGGTATTCACCACACAGGCTTTTCCGCTAGCACTGCCCTCGCCAACGCCCTGTCCGCGCAGGAGCACATTGCCCACAATGTGCGCCTTAATCAGGTTGGTGGTGCCCGAAACCCCGGTGGGAACGCCGGCCGAGATGATGGCAATGTCTCCCGGCTGCACATAGCCCGAGGACTCCGCTGCCGCAACCGCCGCGTTGATCAGGGTATCCGTGTCCCCGCTGACCTCCATATGGGCCGGAATGACGCCGAAGGAGAGCCCCAGCTGGTGGTACGCCTGCTCATTCGGTGTCGGCGCAATGACCGGACAGCGAGGCCGGAAACGGGCTACCATGCGTGCCGTCGTTCCGGAATTGCTGGGCGTGATAATCGCCGCCGCATTCAGATCGCTGGCCATCTGGCAGCAGGAATAGGATACCGCATTGGCCACGGTCCTGGCCGTATCGTTGCGCATGGCCTCCTGCAGCAGCTTAAACCGGTTACTGTTCAGCTGATGGGACTCGATATAGGAGGCGATCCGAACCATAGTGTTGACGGCCTCAAGCGGATACTTGCCGGCGGCTGTCTCCCCGGAGAGCATGATGGCATCCGTTCCGTCGATGATGGCATTGGCCACATCGCTGGCCTCCGCACGCGTCGGCCGGGGATTCCGGATCATGCTGTCCAGCATCTGCGTGGCGGTGATGACCGGCTTGGCCGCCAGATTGCACTTGTGGATGAACTCTTTCTGGAGAACCGGGACCTCTTCCATGTCCACTTCGACACCCAGATCGCCCCGGGCAACCATGATGCCATCCGATACCTTGAGGATCTGATCAAAGTTGTTGACGCCCATCCGGTTCTCAATCTTGGAGAAGATCCGGACACCGCTGCCCCCGTTGTCGGCGCAGAGCTTGCGGATGGTCAGGACATCCCCCGCCCGGCAGACAAAGGAGGCGGCAATCAGGTCGATCCCGTGTTCAATGCCGAAGAGAATATCACTGCGATCTTTCTCCCCGATGGAGGGCATCTGCAGGTCCACTTCCGGCACGGAAATGCCCTTGCGCTCCCCCAGCACACCGCCGTTCAGCGCCTCACAGATGATATCCGTTCCGTTCTCGACGCGCCGGACCACCATGGACAGAAGCCCGTCATCTATGGACAGCCGATCCCCCGCCTTGAGCAGCGACGGCAGACGCTCATAGGTAATGCCAACGCCCTGCGCATCACCCTCCACTTCCCGTGTCGTGAGCATAAACTCCTGACCGGGCACCAGGGTCACTTTTCCCTCTTTCAGCGTCTTTGTCCGGACTTCCGGCCCCTTGGTGTCCAGCATGATGGCCACCGGAATCTTCTTTTCCCTGCGAAGCCGCTGAATCAGTTCAATGCGCCGTCCGTGTTCCTCATAACTTCCGTGGGACATATTCAGCCGGCAGACATTCATGCCCGCATCCATCAGTCGGCTGATCATTTCCTCACTGTCTGTGGCAGGTCCAATGGTGCAGACGATTTTGGTTTTCCGAATCATTGATGTCCCTCCTTAGATGCTTCTTTGGCTTTCGGCACCGTACGATTGACAGAAGACATGTTCTGACAAACCGGTGCGATGCACCGGGCCATCTCTATCTGTTGTCTTACCCGTCCAGCCGTTCAATCCGGTAATCCACCCAGCTGGTAAATTCGGCACCGGGCTGCAGAATCAGCAGGCCGCTCTCATCAATCCGTCCTCTTGCATACAGGTTGATGCTGTTGGTGGAGCAGGTCTGCGGTTCAATGCAGAATCCGGGCCGGTTATGCGGCGTAAAGACCACCACATTGCGGTAGCAGTCCGAGGCCCTCAGGTGCAGCCGGAACGATTTCCACGTCACCGTTGACTCAAGGTCCTCCGTCATCCCGCGGAACACATTGTCAAGATACAGGCTTTCCACCGTGTGGCCCTCTCCGTCCGGCCGCTTCGAGCTGTCCATTTCCACAATCTCACCGGAGGGCAGCAGCGCCTCATCCGCTTCGTATACCCGCCGGACCGGGACATTCAGGTAGACCTGCCCCGCATCCCCCTGTTTGGAAAAATACGGATGAACGGCAAACCCGAAGGGCATTTCCTCAATGCCGTCATTCCGGACCTTCATATCCATGTGCAACCCGGCGGCCGTCAGGGTGTACCGGACCGTCAGCGTGCAGGGAAACGGGAAGGCCTGATAAAGATCATCCAGCGCCGCAATCCGGATACAGGCCTCGCACAGAGCCTCATCTTCGCCGGCCTCAAGGCGCGTCACCATCCAGGGTTCATCCTTCACAATTCCGTGGATCTTCACGCGCTCGCCGCGCTTATCCATCCGGTACTGTTTCCCTTTCCATTCAAAGGTGCCCTCCTCCATGCGGTTCGGGGTCGGAAACAGGATGGGGATGCCGTACTTGGTTCCCACCTGCCGGATATCCACCGGCTTCATCAGGACCTCCTGGTCCAGATAATGCCAGTAATAGACGTTAAAACCGGCCTGAGGGAGGATTCTCACCTCATGACCTTCTCCTTTGAGGACGATCTCCTCAAACTCTTCTATGCGTGTCTCACCGCTATGAACCTCAAACATCTTTGACACCCATCCTTTCCACTCCCGTCCCATCAAAGCTGGGAATAAAGGCGCAGTCATCCGCGCCCTCTGTCTGACAATACCCCGGAATGCCCAGCGCACGCATGTGCGCCTGGACCCGTTCATATTCCCGCGGTTTCAGCCGGCGCCCCAGTCCCGGCACAGATGCCGCCTCCCCGCAGGGCACATACTGACCCATCAGTGAAACGGGAATCCCGGGGCAGTTTTCATAAATCCAGTTGAGCACCTGCAGCGAATCGGTGGTCATCCCCGGCAGCACCAGGTGCCGGATCAGCGTTCCCCGCTGCATTATGCCTGCCTCATCGTAGACAGGCTGTCCCGTCTGCCGGACCATTTCCAGAATCGCCCGTGTGGCCGTTTCCGGATAATCCGATGCCCGGAACAGCCGGCCGGCCATCCCGGCACTCATGGTCTTGAGATCCGGCAGATAGATGTCCACCAGACCCTCCATGGCCGCCAGGATATTGGGGCTCTCATACCCGCTGGTATTATATACGACCGGCACCCCGGGCCTGTACAGAGAAAGAGCCTCCTGTATGGCATCCGCAAAATGCCCCGGCGTCACCAGGTTGATGGTCTCGGCCCCCTGCTCCTCCAGTTCCCGCATGATCTCCGCCAGCCGCGCCGCGGTAATGACAATCCCCTTACCGCCGTGGCTGATCTCCGTATTCTGGCAGAACACGCATTTCAGCGTGCAACCCGAAAAGAAGATGGCCCCGCTCCCGCGCCTGCCGCTGATACAGGGTTCCTCCCACAGATGCAGCGCCGCCCGGGCCACCCGGGGACGAAGTCCCTGCCCGCAAAAGCCGGCTCCGGACATTTCACCCCGTTCCTGTCCGCACCTGCGCGGACATTCCCGGCAGATCATAAGTCAATAAACTCCTCAAACCGCGGAAGGATCCCGATGCCATCCGGAAAATGAGCCGCAAACTGCGGTATGGCATGACTGGGGAACGAGTTCCCCTCAATAAAGATGGGTCCATTCGGCGTAATGGCCACATCCCACGCCACGTACCGGACCTGGGGAACGACACGCATGGCCTTCAGGCACATTTCCCGGACTTCCTCCCAGTACGGAATCTGCGTCCCGGGGATGCGCTGCCCGGTCATGGGATGGGTTTCAAACACCTCCCCCGCCTTGTTCGCCCCGACACCCGAGATAATACCGGTCTCAAGGTCAATGGGGGCCGCCATACCGCCGCAGTCCACATTGTCCATTACCTTTCCATTTCCAATCCGGATATAGGCATAGACAATGCCCTCTTTTTTATCTCCCAGCAGGGTGGCAACCCGAATCGTATTCACGGAGGTGGGACAGAGCCGGGCAATCGCCTCGTGCTGCTTGACGCACTCCTCCACAATCCCGATGTTGTTTTCCCTGAGACGTGCATACAGGGCCGACGGATCCGCAAAATCCTTTTCCGTGCACTTGATAATGCCCTGTCCGCTGGAGCCGTCCAGAGGCTTGCAGAACAGTTCAGTGCGCCCTTTGACAAATTCGGCAAACTGCTGTTCATCCGCCTTGCGCATGCTGAGCCAGTCTCTGCCCACCTGCCTGGAAAACAGCTGATTGAATTCATCCTTATTATCAAAGAAATGCCAGAATTTTTTGTCATTCATGCGGGCCACGATGTTGTTGGAAATACCGCGCGTGATCTGCGTACTGCGCTGCCCATCACTGAGCCGGTACATTTCCGCAATCTTGTAATCCACATAACCGGCATTGTACCGAACCGCACACCTGGCCATGTCTGCCATAAGCCAGAACCGGTTTTTTCTGCTCTTCTTAGTGAGCATTTTTGCCGTTCGGTACATGGCGCCGTAGTCCATCTTTCGCGCCCGCTTCAAAACAAATGAAATATTCAATACGACTCGCTTCCATTCTCTGAGATTACCTGAAAAACCCCATCTTTATTTTATCTGATTCCCCTGCTTTTTTCAATACATCCGCGTGGATTCCGTTCGTACAGGGCAGATCATACGGGTCCAACCCGTCTGTTAATTCCAAAACTCCACAAGCACGTGTTTCAAAGAGTCTTTCCCTTCGCTTGTGAACTGCCGGGGTTTCCCGTATAATACACGGGCAAAGAAAACAGTGAAAATCAAATAACTGGATTGTAAGCGGATGGGAGGCAGATGGAATAAAACAGATGATTGCACCCGGCGTTCAGGATTTCGAAAAGCTCCGGATGAGCGGAAGCTTTTATGTGGATAAAACGGATTTTATCAGGGAATGGTGGAAAGGATGCGATGCCGTGACCCTGATCGCCCGTCCCCTGGGCTTCGGAAAAACCCTGAACATGTCCATGCTGAACTGCTTCTTCTCGAATCAATACGCAGGACGGAACGATCTGTTTGAAGGGCTGAAAGTCTGGGAAGACCCGGCTATGCGGGAGGAGCAGGGAAAATGGCCGGTGATCTTTCCGAGCTTTGCGGATGTAAAAGGGAGTACCTATGCCATTGCGATGAAGCAGATAAAGACCGCTCTGGTCAAGGCGTTTTCTGCTCATGCTGAATTGTATCAGACGGACATATTTTTGAGGAATGAACAGGAGGTTTTTAACCGGATCAGCGTAGACATGGATGATATCGATGCAGCCATGTCTCTTCACATGATTTCCAGACTGCTGGAAAAGATTCATGGAAAAAAGGTGCTAATTTCCCTGGATGAATATGATACCCCGTTTCAGGAAGCGTATATGAACGGATACCTGGATGAACTGTTGGCGTTTAGCACGTCGATGTTCGTTGATGCATTCAAAGCGAACCGGTCTCTGGAACGGGGAATCCTGACAGGAATCACCCGGGTGAATGATCCCGGTTTCTCTGACCTGAACAATCTGGTTTTAGTGACAACCACCTCGGACGAATATGCCACGGCCTTTGGATTCACGGAGGAAGAGGTTTTTGGCGCACTGGAGCAGCAGGGTTTTGGAGAGGCTGAAAAGCAGGAAGTGAAAGACTGGTACGATGGCCTTGCCTTCGGCAGCGTAAAGGATATCTACAATTCCTGGTCCGTAACGAACTTTTGGATAAGGGCAAACCGGACACTTACCAGGCGAACGCCGGCAGCAACGGGCTGGTCGGGAAGCTGCTGCGCACCGGGTATCCGGAGGCCAAAAGTCAGTTTGAAATTCTGCTTGAAGGCGGGAACGTGACGGTTCCGGTGGATGAGCAGATCATCTACAGTCAGCTGGATACCCGCCCGACCGCAGTATGGGGTCTGCTGCTGGCGACGGGGTATCTGAAAGTCCTGCATGCCATGACGCTAAAGGAAGCGTACGAGCTGAACAGTCAACGGCTCTATACCCTGACACTGCCGAATCTGGAAGTGCGGAGAATGTTCTCCGGAATGATTCAGGACTGGTTCGCCCAGACCGGCGGACTCTCCAGATTCGTGCGGGCCATGCTTGATGGAGATGTGAAAAGCATGGAAGAGCAACTGGCTGAACTCATGCTGAATACCATGAGTTCCTTTGACGGCGGAAAGAATCCATTTATCAAGCTGCCGGAAAACTTCTATCACGGCCTGGTGCTGGGACTTTTGGTGGAAAACAGCCAGGATTACCGGATAACGTCAAACCGGGAAAGCGGATACGGCCGGTATGATGTGGTGATGGAGCCGAAAGAAGCCGGAAAGCCGGCCGTGATCATGGAATTCAAGGTGTTCGATCCACTGAACGACGAAAAAGGGCTGGAGGATACGGCTGAAAACGCTCTGAAACAGATTGAAGAGAAGCACTATGAAGCAAATTTATTGGCCAAAGTCCCGGCGGAGAACATCCGGAAATACGGCTTTGTTTTCCAGGGAAAGGCGTGCCTGATCCGAAAACAGGGAGTATAGAACCACAAAGAGACAAGGAAGGCAGCCCTGACCAACCGGGGCTGCCTTCTGCATTGACGTGTCATCCTGCACTTTATCCTAAGATCGAATGATTTTTGGTCATACACAATTTCGGGTGCTATCAAGATTTTGATTGAAATAAGCAAGAGGCCCTATAAATACTGATAAGTTAGCGCATTACGTCACATAAAGCTGTTGCAAAATCCCCTAAGCTATGG
>JAFUBF010000023.1 GCA_017460325.1 Clostridia bacterium
GGTCTTATACCCTCGTATCTGACGGGGGCATCAGGGGGAAGAAAATGAAAAGACGAGGAAAAGTCGCGGGTGGAATCGTATGTATTCTTGTCGGTACGTTGCTTTTCTTTTCGTTTTATCTTGTCATCCGGAAATATGATGCGAGCAGTCAGACACAAAGTCGAGGTTCGATGAGTGAGGGATTTGGTCAGCAAAGGGAGAGCGTCATCGGGAACAGGAACTATAAGCTCAAGTGGGACGTGGAAACCTTTCTGCTGATCGGTACGGACCGGACGACGAAGGAACAGACCGGATACCGTGGAGGCGGTCAGGCAGATACCCTGATTTTGCTGGTGGTAGATCATCAGGAAAAAATCATTCGGATGCTGCAGCTTGACCGGGATACCATTGCCAAGGTAACAGTTCTGGGTGTCCTGGGGGACTATGCCGGCCTGCATGAGATGCAGATCTGTCTGGCACATGCCTATGGAGCAACGCCTTAGTAAATCTGTAAGTATACCGTGGAAGCGGTTTAGAGGCTGCTGGACGATATCCAGATTGACGGATATCTCTCGGTGGATCTGGTAGACATTCCGTCACTTAATCGGATATTAGGCGGCGTGACCGTGACCATTGAGGATGATTTCTCGGCGTATGATCCGCAGATGGTTCCAGGGGCGACGCTGAAACTGACGGATCATCAGGCGGAACTGTTTCTGCACAGCCGGATGACGATTGGCGACGGGACGAACAGCAGCCGTATGCGACGGCATCGGATGTACCTGAACGAGGTAATCCGAATGATGCGTGAACGGCTTTCAGAAAATGTATCCTATGGGAATGATCTCCTGAATCAGCTTTCAGAGATCAGTGTTTCCAATGTGAAGACCGGAAAGCTGATCAATGAGCTTAACCGGATCTACAACTATTCCGTTCTGCCTGTGGAAACGCTTGAGGGAAAATATCAGGTTGGAAAGGATCTTTTTAAGGAGTTCCATGCCGATCAGGCAAGTATCGACAGTTGGGTGGTAAAATGTTTCTGTGAGTAATCGCAGATGCATTTTAACATAAAATTATTTTAGGGGTGAATCAAATGAAGAGGTTGGTTCTTTTACTGGCGTTTGCTCTTGTGTTTGTATTTGCGGTTTCTGTGATGGCGGAAGGTGGCGAACCGACACCTACCCCCGTTCCGGAATCAAGGAGGGCGGATGATAATACAGACGCAGATGATGGCTCTGATGACAGTTCCTATAAGAACGTTACAGGCGTAGTTAATGACTCAGATGCCGTACTTGATGAGGATGTCAGCAAATATGCAAACAATCCCACAGCGATCAATGCGGACTATGCGCTGAACGGTGAATTCACGGAGCCGGTTATTTACGAGTCAATCAGAAAAGTTGCTACTGCTTCGGATACGGTTACCATCACGATGGCATCGCTGGATGAAAACGATGAGTTTGCTGTGTTTGTCGTGTACAAGCTCAACGGCAAGATCGTCAGGAAGCGCCTGAATGCAAAGTGGGTCAATGGAAAACTTGTCTGTGACATTCCTTCAAATGTTGCTGGGGAAATTGCCGGTAAGCAGGTTCGCTTTGATGTCATTGGTGAGAAAAAGTAATCTGACCGGGACAGTTATCCCTGTCAGGGACTGCGGCGTTGCGGTGTTTGGTCAGACAGGAGCAACTGCATAGCAGTGGTACAAATGACCGGACAATGGCTCATGTGCAGACGGGTCATGGATTGGATTTCTTTCCCAGTATCCCCGGATTTCTGCGGGATACTGGGAAATACTATTATTGACGAACAAGAGGGAAGGAAACAGGATGGCTCAGGAACAGGGAAATTCAGCAGATAACTCTCTGGTTATGAATCGGCATCTGGCTGTACAGGCAAACAGTGCAGAAGATGGCGAAATTGAAATTGATCTGGTCGAACTGTTTTTCAATTTGCTTGAACATGCTTTTTGGATCATACTGGTTTCTGTCCTTTTTGCTGTTGCAGCAGGTGTCATAACGGTATATCTGATCAAGCCCAAGTATACTGCTACGTCCGGGTTGTACGTCATGAGCAGGCAGGATTCGGCGATTAACCTTTCGGACCTTCAGATTGGTTCGAGCCTGACCATGGATTATCAGGAAGTGTTCAACAACTGGCATGTACAGGAGACCGTGCTGCAGAGGTTGAATCTGGACTATACCTATGATCAGGTCGGGGGAATGATCAAGCTGAAAAATCCGAACAATACCCGTGTTCTTTACATCAGTGCAACCTCGGGATCCCCGGATGAGGCCAAAAAGCTGGCAGATACCTATGCGCAGGTAGCAAGAGAGTTTATTGCAGCAACGATGGATACGCAGCAGCCAAGTATTTTCATGGAAGCACTGTGGCCGTCCAAACCGTCTTCTCCGAGGT
This sequence comes from Clostridia bacterium, assembly GCA_017460325.1. Taxonomy (GTDB): domain Bacteria; phylum Bacillota; class Clostridia; order Christensenellales; family Aristaeellaceae; genus Ventricola. The sequence goes on from JAFUBF010000023.1 coordinate 2,395, forward strand.
TGTCAAAGAACATTCTCATCGGGTTTGCAGCAGGTTTTGTTCTGAGCGCAGGTTTCTTTGTGCTGCTGTTCCTGCTGGATGACCGTGTACGTGGCAGTGAAGATGTGGAGAAGCATCTGAATATGCCGTTGCTTGGTATGATGCCGAAGGAAAAGAAAACCGGAAAGACAAATCGTAAGGATGAGAAGGAGAGACGGAAATGAAGCAATGCATCATTGGAAATCTGTCTCCGCTTGATTATACGGGAGAAGAGTCGCTGAATACAATTTGTGCGAATCTTCTCTTTGCCGGCCGGGATAAAAAGGTGTTTATTGTCACAAGCTGTACGGCATCTGAGGGGAAAAGTCATACCGTCATGCATATCGCCAGAAATCTGGCTGAACGGGGAAGGAGAATCTGCATTGTAGATGCTGATCTGCGGCGCTCCATGAATGTCTCCACATACAGGATCAGAACGGAGGACGGAAGTCCGTGGACCGGTCTGGCGCATTATCTGGCCGGTTACAATGAAATGCCGGAGGTGGTTTATCAGACCAATATTCCCAGACTGTACTTTATCCCCATTGGGCGTGAACTGGTCAATCCGATCCGGCTTCTGGATACAGAGGATTTCAATGATCTGTTACGCAGACTGGCGAAAGAGTTTGACATGGTCCTGATTGATGCACCACCGGTAGGTGTGGTTGTGGATGCGGCAGTGATTGCCTCAAGGTGTGACGGTTGCATATTTGTCATTGAATACAACAAGACACACCGCAGGGAGATAAATGCGGCTCAGCGCCAGATTGAAAACAGCGGCTGCCCGATGCTCGGATGCATTCTGAACAAAGTGGATGTGAATTCGCTCAGTTCAAAACACTATTATAACCGGAGTTACCGGTCTCACTATTATTCAAACTATTACAAAAAAGACAAAGACAAGCGGAAATAAACGGACCTGGAAATGGCCGGGAGATACCAAACAAAAACGAAAGAAAGATTGGATGTTTACGGATATACACCATCATATTGTATACGGTGTGGATGATGGAGCCCCTGATTTTGAGACGGCGGTAAAGATGCTGCGTCTGGCTGTAAATCAGGGGGTCAGCCGGATCATCTGCACAAGTCATGCGGATCCGTCCAGCTTCTTTTTTGATACAGCCCTGTACAGGGCACACCTGAAGGAGGAACAGCAGTACATCAAGAGCCGGAAAATGAATATAGAACTGGCAGAAGGCTGCGAGATTATGTGGATGGAATCCGTCCCACGCCTGTTACAGGAAGGGAAACTGCTCACGCTGAACCGTTCACGTTATGTGCTGGTTGAATTTTATCCGGACGAGAAACTCAGCCGCATCAGCAATGCGCTTGAGCGTCTTTGTGTTTCCGGTTATGCGCCAGTGCTTGCACATGCGGAGCGGTATCGGGCGCTTCGCCCGTGGAAACGGCTGAGAGAGCTTCGAAATTCGGTCAACGTGGTTGTGCAGATGAATGCCTCCACAATACTGCGAATAAAACGGCTGAGATGGCTGGACGACCGTACGCCTCTGCATTTTCTCTCCGAGGGTCTGGTGGATATCGCAGCAACGGATTCTCACAATGTGACAGGCAGACCCTGCAGAATGCGGGAATGTTATGAAGAACTTTCCGCCATGTACGGAAAAGGAACAGCGGATGAGATTTGTATTGAGAATCCCAATTGCATTTGGAACGATGACTATTTCGAGTAACGCATTACCGGATGGATTGATGGTGTTGCGCTTCTGTTAAGAATAAATGGGTCTGTTCGGGCCCGGAGGGAAACTGTCGGGTGTACGGATTCCGGCACCAGAAAAAAGGCCGACGGCAATGGCCTTTCAAAGACGGCCTGGACGGCCGGGTTCTCTGCCTGATATCGGGAATATCGGGAGTGGAGAATTCGACTTGGATAGGCCGGTTTTTTGGGTTCAGGGGTGAATAAATCAGGGACCCTGAGGCAGGAAAATGGTCCGGACTGCTGCATTGCGGCAGTCTGTAAAGGAATGAGGCAGTGGCGGGAACAGGCTGCTGGGTTAAGGAGACGGACAGAATGAGATTCATCAGGATCCTGAGTGTGCTGGTGTTCTTTCTGATGGTTTTCAGCATCGGAGGGGCGGATTCCTCCTGGTCGCTGCAGATGCATTATGAGTATGATCATAACCGGCAGATTACGCGCCAGTATTGGGGCGACGCACAGGGAAATGTGATTCAGCCGGATGATAAAACGTACGCGCAGATACGCTTTACCTGGGCAATGGATACCCTGCTTGTTCTGACGGAGTATCAGGATGCGGCGGGACTGCCGGCGAATAACGAATATGGCTGGTCCAGGCTCAAAAGGACCTATAACGGAGTCGGAAAGGTTCTGCTGACGGAGTATACGGATAAAGACGGAAACCTGACCATCGGGTCGGAAGGGTTCGCCCGCCAGTCCAATACCTATGAGGGGCGCCGCCTGATTGAGTCCTGGAACTATGATGCGGATGGGAATCCGCTTCGCTCGGACCGGTTGTACGCCCATTATGAGACGGTGAACAAGCCGATTCCCAACCGCTCCGTGGCAACCCGTACGTGGCACGAGGCGTATTATGACGCGGACGGCAACCTGATGAACTATGATAACGGGATCATCGCGGCCGTGGACAGTGATTACTACCGCGATACATACCTGAGAAGCCGTGTGTTTCTTGACCGGGACGGAAATGCGGTTTTCAATCCGGAGGTCGGCTATGCGAGCCTCAAAAAGACCTTTGAATGGAACTTTGTCACTAAAGTCGAAGAGTTTGATGAGGCAGAAAATCAGGTTGCCATTCTGCAGGAAGCCTCCTCCGAGGCGCCGAA
>JAFUBF010000305.1 GCA_017460325.1 Clostridia bacterium
AGCAGCTTCGTCATATCCAGAGACTTGTGCGTTTTGATATGCGGCCAAAGCCGCGCAGGCCCTCCCGCGACCTCGATCATATGCTCCGTATTTTGGCGGATCAGATCTTCATAGTATATGAGAGACGGCGTCAGAAGTTCGTTTTCGTCGTCAACGATATAGGTTTCCTTAGCATAGTCAGCCATGATTCGTTTTACCCCAACTGTTCTTTGTACCTTGCCAGGGCTTCTTCCCTTGTCATGATCATGTCCAGTCGGACCCGGCCGATCTCCAGCCCGGTCTGGCCGAAGAAGAATTTCAGGAAGAAGGAGTTGACGAAGCTGGGATGCATGATGGTGAGATGCCGCCACTCGGTATCGGCTCCGGTCAAGGTCAGGCTTTCTTTCAGATCTTTATCCAGGAATATGCTCATGGACATCTGCGCCAGGGGGCTGTAGCCCTCCTTCGCCCGCACATCCATCAGCAGGTTGTAGACGCCCTGCTGTCTGGGCTGGACGTTACATACCGTCTGCTCGCCCCGCTCGGTCTTGATGAGCTTGGTATCGAAGTCATATTCTCTTCCCAGGAAGCGGGCGACGATCATCTGCCTCAGCGCCAGGTCTTCTTCGGAGAGGGACGCTTCCAGCTCCCGATCCAGCTCGGTCTCTCTTCCGTTGTCAAAGAGGAAGGATATGCTGCCCATCAGGAACCGGCAGATATTCTCCGCCGAGCGGCAAAGCTCCGCCCGGGTCAGGCGCCCGTCTGAAAGCGCCTCCGGAAGGTTGTCCCTGGAAGAATTGTCCCCGGCACTGGCGTTGACCATATTCAGATCGTTTTGAGCCCGGACCTGAGCGGCGACATTGGCAAGGGTGCCTTCATCGCCTGCGAAATCGTTGCCCTTGGCCCACCAGTCTGTCATGACGATCCCGTCAAAGCCCCACTCCTTTCGAAGGATGGTGGTCAAAAGATCATAGTTGGACGCGGTAAAAATCCCGTTCACCGGTCCGTAGGTGGACATGATGGCTCTGGCTCCGCCTTCCCTGACGGCTATCTCAAAGCCTTTCAGATAGATCTCCCGAAGGGCCCGCTCCGAAACGACCGCGTCCACGAAGTTGCGGCGGGATTCCTGGGTATTGCAGCAGAAATGCTTGATGACACCGGTAGTCCCATAGGTATGCATCCCCTTTAACTGCGCCGCGGCCATCTGCCCTGTCAGGTAGGGATCCTCGGAGAAGTATTCGAAGTTTCGTCCGTTCAGCGGGCTGCGGTGAATGTTCATTCCCGGGCCCAGCAGGGCATCGATCCGGTTCTTCCGAAGCTCCAGCCCTTCCCAGGTCTAGAGCTCGCCGATCAGGGCTTTGTTGAAGGTACAGGCCAAACAGGTACCGTTGGGCATGGCAAAGGCGTGGGTGCCGCAGTCCATGCGGATACCGCTGGGACCGTCCGCGCCGGGCTGCCTCAATCGTCCATTCATCGCTGTACCCGTTCCCGTTGAACAGAATCCGGCTGTGAGCAGTCAGTTCTCTGCGAATCAGCTGATTCAGCGCCGTGTCAAAATCTTCCGCCTTTTCCAGCTCGTCCGCAAACTGCATCAATTCATCTGCCACCGCGGAATTCAGCATGATATTGGCACAGGCGATGTTGAAGGAAGAACCCGGCATCCGAAATTCAAACTTGTTTCCGGTGAAGGCAAAGGGACTTGTACGATTCCGGTCGGAGGTATCCCGGGGAATTCTGGGCAGCGTCGTCACCCCGATATCCATGGTTGTTGTCCCGTCCTGGACATAGGCCGTTCCCTCAACGATGGAATGAATGACCTCCCCCAGGTCGTCGCCCACGTAAATGGAAACAATGGCCGGGGGCGCCTCATTTCCTCCCAGACGATGATCATTTCCCGCGCTGGCCACGCTGATCCGGAGCAGATCCTGATACTCATCCACCGCCTTGATGACCGCCGTCAGGAAAAGAAGAAACTGAGCATTCTCCTTGGGCGTCGTTCCGGGATCCAGCAGATTTTCCCCACTGTCTGTGGCAATGGACCAGTTGTTATGTTTGCCGGACCCGTTCACCCCCTCAAAGGGCTTCTCATGCAGAAGACAGACCAGTCCGTGGCGGCTGGCCACCCTGCGCATGATTTCCATGGTCAGCTGATTGTGATCCGTTGCCAGATTGGCCGTTGTAAAAACAGGAGCCATTTCATGCTGACCCGGAGCCACCTCATTGTGTTCCGTCTTGGCGTAGATCCCCAGTTTCCACAGTTCCTCATCCAGCTCATTCATAAAGCGCTTGACTCTCGGACGGATGGACCCGAAATAATGGTCATCCATTTCCTGTCCCTTGGGTGCTTTCGCGCCGAAAAGCGTCCGGCCTGTAAGAATCAGATCCGGTCGTTTCTGATAGTCCTCTTTCGAAATCAGGAAGTATTCCTGTTCAGGGCCCACCGTTGTCAGGACCCGCTGAACCTTTTTCCCGAACAGTGCCAGGACTCGCACGGCCTGTCTTGAAATCGCCTCCATGCTCCTCAGAAGAGGGGTTTTCTTGTCAAGAATGTCCCCCGTATACGAACAGAAGGCAGTAGGAATGCACAGCGTGTCATCCTTGATAAAGGCATAGCTGGTCGGGTCCCAGGCGGTATATCCGCGTGCCTCAAAAGTCGCCCTCAGGCCACCGGATGGAAAGGAAGAGGCATCCGGTTCACCCTTGATCAGTTCTTTCCCCGAAAACTCCATGATGATCTTCCCTTCGCCCACCGGCGAAATGAATGCATCATGCTTCTCGGCCGTAATTCCGGTCATAGGCTGAAACCAGTGCGTGTAATGTGTCGCGCCTTTTTCCACCGCCCAGTCTTTCATTGCATTGGCCACTGAATCCGCTATCTGAGGATTGAGCGCCGTTCCGTTCAGCATGGTATGCCGGAGTGCTTTATACACATCCTTGGGCAGCCGTTCCCGCATGGCGGCATCTCCGAAAACATTACAGCCGAACAGTTCCGGTACATTCTTCATCTGTCTCGTCTCCTGATCCTTTACGTTCCAAACATATGCGGAATTGTATCTTTTTCGCACTGCCCCGTCAATATAAACTTTCAATATTTCCGATGCGACGCAGCCCGTCCCCTTCATGCCAAAAAGGGTGGAGCGCCCTTTTCCGGGGACCCTTTGTCCCCTGTCCGCAATGTTACGCCTGTTCCTGTGTTCCGGCGATCCACCGCCCCGGGGAAACAGGCAATCCGTTCCCGGGCATCTGGATATTTCCGGCAGATGATGGTATACTGTCGTAGAATCTTCCATAACCCCCGATGTCTGCACCTTTCCTCTGTTTCAAACGGGAATCTCCGGAATTCCCCGGCCATCCCTGAACGAAACAGCGCGGAAAAACAGACGGTCCTGTGGGCAGTTTACCAGACAGTGAGGACAATGTAATGGCAGCAACGGAAAACAAACAGAATCTCGTAACCTGGGACTGGCGTTCCAATTTCAGTGACACCTTCATGTTACAGGCAATGCAGTCTCTGGAAAAAGGAAGTATCATCAATTTCAGACAGAGTCCGGACGGAAGCAATGTCAATGCAACAACGGATACCGGATTCCACGTCTATATCGGGAATGTACCAACCACCTATGAGCAGTTTCTTCGTTTCCCGTCCTGGTATACCGTTCGTCAGGACAGAGATAAATATCCGGATTTCAGGGACTATTTTTCCTGCGACTGTTCCGTAGGCAGAAAAGGTGGCCGTTGCAGGCATATGGCTCTTGTCATGCTTTACTGGGAGAAGCTCCATGGTCCTTTCACCTATGTGGTTGATCCGAAAGTCAGAGAAAAATACGAGGCAGAACAGCGCAGCAAAAAACGGGAAGCCATGCGCCGGTATGGGAATATTTCCTTTGCGCATTCGTATTTTGAAACCTTTTATGATCCAATGCCGGCATCCATCTATTTCCAGATGGATACGCTTCTGCAGAATGCCAACCTGTCCTGTTCCATGAGCATCGCTGATGCCGCCGAGAAAGCAGTCGGAAGCTTTTCCGAATCCTTTCAGTACACCTTCGATACCACCGATTCACATGAGCAGATCATCTCAACCGTCTGGAATCAGAATGACGGACGGGTTGCAAAAATCGCGTTTACTCAGAAAGAAATCAGGCAGCTTGAATGCGGTTGCGGACAATGCCGTCTGAAAGCCTCCACCGGCTGGTATTATTTCCGCCCCGAACCGCCCCGCATCTGCCATCATGCACTGGCTCTCTGGATATGGACGCGGCAGTACGTCCTTGAGAACAATCCGGGAGACAAAACAGACCCGAAGGCGCACAAACTGATGTCCCTCCTCTCCCGCGCTGTCCAGAAAGAACTGATTGAGAGTACCGTTCCCGATGAGGAACCGACAAGCTCCGCCCCGGCTCTGCATCCCACCGTCGATCTCAGGCCGCGCCTTCTGCGGAACGAAGAACTGAAGATCGTCTTTGATCTCTCTGAAAACGGGGAAAAAGGTCTTCTGGTAAAAGATTTCGATGACCTGGTTTCAAGCGTGGAGGAAGAGAAGGTTTATACGCTGGGGAAAAAATGCGCACCGGACTTCTCCAAAGTGACCTTCACGGAAAAAGCGGCCCGCTGGTACGATCTGATTCGCGAACGGGTCAGGTTTATCGACGCACTCAATGATGAACAGAATCAGAGCCGCTACTACTATTACTCGAACGATCTTTCCCCGGGAAACTCGTTCCGTCTGAAAGGCCGGGACGCTGACCGGATCTATGATCTGGCGGAGGGCACAGTGATCACCGACCAGTTTGGAACCCGTACCCAGATCCGTTCTCTTGTCGTTTCCCCCGAAGCACCCAAAGCCTCCATTTCCCTTTCCCCTCTAAAAGCCAGTGATAAACTGATCGGAATTGAAATGAAGGGAGAAATTCCCCGGTTTATTGAGGGCGAAAGTGCTTCCTATCTGCTCAATGACCGTACCTTTTCCCGCATTTCCGCAGATGATTTCCGCGGCCTCCGGCCTTTTCTGGATATTGCCGGTGATTCCGGTTCTTTCAGCTGTGTCATCGGTGAGCGGCAGTTCCAGGAGTTTTCCTACCGGATTCTCCCTTCTCTCCGCGATTCCGGTCTGGTACAGCTGAAGGATGAGGTTTCCCAGCTCCTTGAGCCTATCCTCCCGCCCGAGCCGGAATTCACCTTCTTCGTCGATGTCGTTCAGGACCGAATTACCTGTCGGGTGACCGTCGCTTACGGCGAAGATGCTCCTTTCCCGCTGGGCTTTCCGAATAATTCCACCGTTCACGACTTCAGCCAGGAAGACCGCGTCCTGGCCGACGTCCGGAAATTCTTCCCGGATCAGGATCATGATCTGCAAGAATATACCTGTGTCTCCGACGATAACCGCCTGATTACCATCAAGACGGAAGCCCTCCCCATGCTTTCCCGCTTCGGTACCGTCAACGGCAGTGATGCGTTCCGGCGGATTCAGTTCCGCAAAATTCCGCATACCAGTCTGAGTGTCAGTCTTGAAAGCGATCTGCTGGATCTGTCCATTAAGACAACGGATCTGACGTCGGATGAACTTCTTGAAATCCTGTCCAGCTACCGCCAGAAAAAGCGCTGGCACCGCCTGCGTTCCGGTGATTTCATCGACCTGCGCAATGCTCAGGAACTGGAGGACCTCGACCAGACGCTCAGCGGAATGAACCTGACTCTCGAAGAACTGCTCAAAGGAGATGTCCACGTTCCCAAATACCGTGCGCTCTATGTGGAGAAGATGCTGGAGGCACATGATGAACTGGCTTCCTCCCGGGACAGCGAGTTCAAATCCCTCATCCGTTCCTTCCAGACCATTCGGGATTCATCCTTTGAACCGCCGAAATCGCTCGAGAATACCCTGCGCTCCTACCAGCTGTACGGGTTCCGCTGGCTTTCCACCGTTTCCGCCTATGGTTTCGGCGGGATCCTTGCCGACGAAATGGGCCTTGGCAAGACCCTTCAGATGCTGTCCTGGCTTCTGTCACAGAAAGATGCCGGCGAAACCCGTCCCGCCCTGATCGTCTGTCCCGCCTCACTGGTCTATAACTGGGCAGAGGAATGCCGCAGATTTACCCCGGGACTGACCGCTCAGACGCTGGACGGGAATCTGGCCCATCGCAAGGAACTGCTTGAAGATATCGAAAAAGGAAATGACTGTTTCGACCTCTACATTACCTCCTATGACCTGCTTCGCAGAGACATTGCCCTGTATGACAAGCTTTCTTTCTCTGCTGCCATTCTGGATGAGGCGCAGTACATCAAGAATCAGAATGCTGCCGTCTCCAAATCCGTCCGGATTCTCAAGGCAACGCATCGCTTTGCCCTGACCGGCACACCGATTGAAAACCGTCTCTCCGAGCTCTGGAGCATTTTCGATTTCCTCATGCCCGGTTTCCTCTATACCTCCTCTGAATTTGCGGCAGAATTCGAAACACCGATCATGAAATACAAGGACCCGGATGTCACCACCCGTCTCTCACGCATGACCGAACCGTTTATCCTGCGCAGGAAAAAGACCGATGTGCTCAAGGATCTGCCTGAAAAGCTTGAGGAAACCCGCAGTTCCGTTATGGAATCCGATCAGCGGAAACTGTATGATGCGCAGGTCGTTCACATGAAACTCATGCTCGACAATTCCTCTGAAAGCAACGAGGATAAAATGCGTATTCTGGCTGAGATCACCCGTCTTCGCCAGATCTGCTGCGATCCGTCCCTCATTTTTGAAAACTATCATGGATCCAGCACCAAACGCACGGCCTGTATGGACCTGATCGAAAGCGCCATAGACGGAGGGCACAGGATGCTGCTCTTCTCCCAGTTTACCTCCATGCTCAGCCTCCTCGCCGACGATCTCAAAGAGCGGAATATTCCCTTCTACACCATTACAGGTGCCACTCCGAAACAGGAACGTCTCCGTCTCGTCAATTCTTTCAACTCGGGCAATGTTCCCGTTTTCCTGATTTCCCTCAAGGCCGGCGGAACCGGACTTAACCTGACCGGCGCCGACGTCGTCATTCACTACGATCCGTGGTGGAACATCGCCGTGCAGAATCAGGCGACAGACCGTGCCCACCGTATCGGCCAGACCCGCCAGGTCACCGTCATCCGGATGATCGCGGCCGATACCATTGAGGAACGGATCGTCCAGCTGCAGGAAGCCAAGCGCGATCTGGCCGAGGCCATCATCAACGGCCAGAGCAATTCTCTCATGAGCCTCAGCAAGGAAGAACTGATGGATCTCATCGGATAATCTTAAAGCAGGAGACCGGGCCCGGCCTCCTGCTTTTACTCTGTTATCCGTGCTCAGGTTCAGTCAACGCACCTTCACGCCTCCGTTTTTCCTTTCAGTTCCTCAAGCACAAACTGCTCCATGAGATTCACATTCAGGACACACTCCAGTTTTCGAACCGTCCCACACCGGGGATTGCTCTTCCCGCATTCAATGCGGCTGACCTGAGCCCTCGACATTCCGCACCGCTCGCCCAGTTTTTCCTGCGACAGTCCCATCTGCCGTCTGGCAATCATCACCCGCTGACCCGCGGTTGTTCTGTCCATCAAATGATCCGGAAAATCCCCTTTCTCATGAAACGAACCTTCTTTTATCTCCTGCTCCATAAGCTCGCATGTGCCTGCATATTCTTCCATCATCCGGAACACTCCTTACCAGGTCTCATCTCATTTGGCACCGCAAAGGTCCGGCCGAAACGGAGCACCTGTCTCCGACTGGCCGTACACGTAATCAGTTACCGCCTAATGATACCTGTTTTGCTCCGGAAAAATGTCACTCAAAAAGCGACATTTTGGCGCTAAGACCACCTTTCACCCAGAGTCGGAAGAAGATCCCGTAATTCACCGCGAACCGGCAGAGCACGGCAAATGCCCGCATTCGGCCCTGCACAGAAAGGCCGTCTCTTCCGCAGTCATTCTCCTAGGGAATGGCGCAAGCCACATAACCCGTATCCGGATTTCCCGGCAACAGACCTGGCTTACATGATTCTGTACTTCCCGTTTGGATACAGTTGCACTACGGTTCCGGCATGAAGCCCTTTCTCGTCGCATCTGTATATCTTCCCGGACAGCATCTCTCCTATCGTTGAGGACCCTTCTTTGGCCTGTTTCAGGTAGTTTACCGCATTCCTGTCCTTCATATCAAAAATAAGGACATCTCTGATATTCATAAAGACCGCCTGGAAGGGCCCACCCATGATCTTCATCATTTTTTCAATGACACCGGGATAGAAAATACTGACCGCACCGTTCGGTGTTCCTCTTGCTGAAACCATGATCATGTCCGTATGAACATGCAAAGTGACATCCTCCCGGCTGAACTCCTTCTCCATCAGGTTTTCTTCTTTCTGTGTCCGACGGTCAAATATGACGGCAGGATACAACCTGGCTGTGTTTGCCAGAGCATCCTGAATGACCTGTTCCTCCTTCACCCCCCACAGCTTCATCTCTTCCCGGTAAATCTTACTGGTCGTCAGGCTGTGATTGGCATCCCCTACCAGGTAATACAGCGCCAGAACAAAATCATCTATCTTCCTGTATACATGCCCCTTCAGATCAGCAATATGAAGATCATAATTCAGCGGACGGATAATCAGTTGCTCCCTGATCTGCTCATAATCACCGGATATCCGTTTCTTAATCCAGCCCGGATCAATCTGTGACGCATCCAGGTTTTTCAGCTCGTCCTTAACGGTCTTAAAAACCGCATCAAACCCTTCTTTCTGATATCGCTTATACATTCTGCGGGTAGCAATCCGGTACATCTCAGCGGATACTTCTGTATTCTTCCGTCTCATCAACAGAAAATCCATCGCCAGAGGCCCGCTTTCTTTTCCCGTATACTTTAAATTCAGGTCCTCAATAATGGCCCGTACTGTCGGATCCGTGGAATCATACCCCTCCGGGTAAAAATCCATACCGGCAGGGTCATATCCCAGCTCTTCCTGTGCACTCTGGATCAGCTTCTCAACAAACTCTTCGTATGTCATGGTATCCTCCCTTTACTGGTGCTTTGGCTTTCGGCACCGTATGATTGATATGAACCATTATCTGACAAAACGGTGCAGCGCACCGGGCCCTCGCCTTATCCGATACAGACGGTTATCCGGTAACCGCTGTCATTCTTCCAGTTCCCATGCCGGGATGTAAAAATCCGTTTCATCGTCCAGACCGTCAACCTTCAAAACAGTATCATCGCCCTGAATATTCACACCCAGCTGACTGGCAAAACCGGACTTTTCCATGAATTCCTCATCCATGTCATCCAGGAAAAGACAGTCGGTATCCTCAAAACAGGTCATCACATACTGTCCCAGATCCTCATAATACCCCATCAGTTTCTCTGCAATCTGCTCAACACTTTCATCCCTGTACAGGTCCGGGTCCTCCTCCTTGCATTCAGCCGCCTCTGCCATTGCCTCCTTCATCACGATGCTTCTGTCCGGCTCGGGAATTCTTTTCACCTTTTTATGCGATTCGGGCATACTTTTGCAAAAATCCAGTTCAGTCATGATCATTGCATAAAGAATATACTCCATGGACAGATCCGGCTTATATTCCAGTTTGGCTTTCAGCAGACGTCTCAGTGAAAAAAAGTCATGAACGGCACGCATCGGAGCCACTGGTCCGGGGGCCAGTCCCGCCATGGCCATGAACTCCGAATAAAAACGCCTGTCATTTTCCATCCGCTGCAGATCGATGATCTCCTCCAGCGGTTTATCCCAGTCTTCATCGCACGTGATTCTCTCATAATAACGTCCGTCATCATCGCACATATCGACAAACGCAATAATGTTGTCATCGAGAATCTCAAGTAATCGTTTACTCACAAAACGAATGACGATTTCCTCGCTCTTTTTCTCACTGGGCGTCATGTAAAGTTGCAGCACGACTTATCCTCCTGATTACTTTCTTATTCTCAGTATCCGTTTCATAAATTCCAGGAAAAGGTGTTCTGAGAGCACCGCTTCTGCCTGTTCAACAACCGCCTGCACCTTCCGGGGATTCAGCCTTTCTGATCCTCCGTGACAAGCTGCTCGGCACACTTTTCCGCACTGGCAAATCCAAAGTACCGCAGCTGCACACCAGCCTGCTTACAGTTCTTCACAATACTCCAGTACTGCGGATGCGAAATGCAGTTGTTCTGAATCCAGACCACGTCCGCATTTCGGATGATATCCGGGCTGTACGCCATATTGCCTGCATCCACAAATCGCACGTTCGTAAACATCGGCCTGAAGGCACGCAGGAAACTGTCGTGTCCGCCAAAGACTACCGTACGCTTTCTCGTCTCATAAGGATAACTGTATTGCCTCTGGACTTTTTCCAGTCGTTCCGGCTGATCTGATTCACGGTTGAATACAAGCTCACGAAGATCTGCCAGCTCACGATGTTCCATCCGCAGTGATTTCAGTTCATGTTCATATTTTGCCCGTTCATTGTTTGATTCCTGCTTTGTCTGGGCCAGGACACTTTTCAGACTTTTCAGCTGACTCTTAAGGGAACTCAGTTCCCCTCTCAGGGATTCATTTTCCTCCGCCAGATCAGGGCCATCCTGTTCCGGGAAATTCTCGCTCTCCGTACCGTAATTTGTGTTCGAAACACCGTCCCGGGGGCTGCCGGACCTTCCCTTTCCTTCCGAATCACTTTCCTCATCCGTATCCTCCCCGGCTTCATCTTCAAGTAACCATGAATAATCCGGTTTTTTCCACAGACACGCCTGATGATTCGCCAGGAAGAGCAGATCCGCCGTCTCCGTGATTTTCCTGGCCTTTGCCTCGTCCATGCCCTCCGCCACAAGCTGCTCTCTGTCCGTCTCAAAAGGATGAAGATCTACCGGAACGACGCAACGGCAAAGCTCGTAGATAACCCGTGCCAGGTTCTTTTCTCCATGTTTTTCGTGATAGAAATCGATCTGGTCCACTACCGGTTCTCTGTTTAACCATCCGTTGTAGTTATACGGAAGGGAGGTGTACCAGGCATCAATCTCCTCATCACTCCAGTCCTCCATGTCTGCATACCACGGAAGCATG
>JAFUBF010000306.1 GCA_017460325.1 Clostridia bacterium
GGTACAAGCATGGCAGGAGTGAAAGAATTATGCGCAGGAAAATCACTCTTATGAACCGCGGACTCAAGGGGAAAATCCTTCGGCTTTGTGTCTTTCTGGTCCTTACCGCATCGATCGTCTTTGCATTTATCGGTATTTTTCAGCTTCAGTCTTTCATGCACGTCGTCTCTGAGACCAACGCATCCAAGAGTGAGAACATTAAAACCATCTCTGAAGAGACGCTGATGGAACTGACGCGTGAGCGCATGATGAATACCATTACGCTGTCCGCGAAAGTCTCAGACGGTGAGTTCTGGACCATGCACCATGATTTTTCCATGCTGGCCGATCAGGTGAAGGATGTGTTTGAACATCCGGAAGCCTACGGGGAGCGGGAGGTCTCTGTACCGGATAAAAGTAACGCGGGGAAGTATGCCCTGCAGATCCTTTTCCCCGATGAAGAGGCAGCCGAAGATCCGGAAACCATGCGTATGGTCCGTAAACTTGCCAACCTGGAGCCCCTGATGCGGGAGATTGTACGGGGAAGCGATCTGTATACCCGGGACTGTTACATCTCCCTTCCCTGCGGCATCTCCCTTGCCATGGACACCGAATCTGACCAGAAGTTTGATGAAAGCGGTCACATCCTTGCCTATGATCCAAGAGTGCGCCCGTGGTATGTCGCGGCAGTGGAAAAAGGCGGGTTCTGTTTCACCCTGGCTGTACAAAGCTATTTTGTCAGGTTGCCCGAAGTTGAATATGGCGTCCCGATTTATGTGGATGGCGAACTCGTTGCCGTTCTACAGGGATCCACGGCGCTCAGCATCATCCAGGAATTCATGTCAGACATCGGCATAGGTCGAAACGGATTTTCCATTCTGATCACCGATGATGACCAGCTGATCTTCTCCCCGAGGCAAAGCGGTGAACTGCTGATGCCGGATGGGATGTCCATGGACATCCGGCAGACCGGAAATGAGCAGCTTGTTCAGCTTGTAGAAGGCGCCCGGAATCAGAGCCGCGGGTTTGGCGAGGTGGAGATTGACGGAGAAAAGTACTATGCCGCCTATGTCAGAATGGATACGGTCGGCTGGTTACAGATCACCTTTGTGCTCCAGAGCGAAATGCAGGAACCGACCGTGGCCCTGCTGAAAGAAGTGGACGCCATCAGCGTTGAGGCAGAGGAGAAGTTCGGTCACGCATTCCGGAATTCCACCATATTGATCCTCGGTGTGATTTTCCTTCTTCTTCTGAATGCATTTGTGGCTTCCCTGTCCCTTTCAGGAAAACTGCTGAATCCCATCAATGTCATGACGCACCGGATCGAGGATCTGTCAGGGAAGCAGTTCGTATTCGAGATGGAGGACGTTTACCGAACCGGCGATGAAATTGAGGTTCTGGCAAAGACCTTTGGTCAGCTCTCCAATCAGACACAGGAATTCATTCACCGGATTCTCACCATGACGGCAGAAAAAGAACGGGTAAGCACGGAGCTGTCCATTGCCACAACCATCCAGGCAAATATGCTCCCCAGTGTTTTCCCGCCATTCCCGGACAGGCATGAGTTTGACCTTTACGCCTCCATGCATCCGGCAATAGAGGTGGGCGGCGACTTCTACGACTTTGTCATGGTGGATGATGATCACCTGGGCCTGGTCATTGCGGATGTCTCTGACAAGGGTGTTCCGGCAGCACTGTTCATGATGTCCTCCAAGATTATCATCAATTACCGCCTGCAGCTCGGCGGCTCACCTGCTGAAATTCTGAAGGCGGCCAATGAACAGCTGTGCCGGAACAATAAGCATCTGATGTTTGTCACCGTGTGGCTGGGCATTCTCGAGCTGTCCACCGGGAAACTGATCTGTTCCAACGCCGGACACGAGTTCCCCATCCTGCGGGATCCAAGTGGCGCGTTTCAGGTGTTCAGGGATAAACATTCGATGCCCCTTGGCGCCAGGCTGAAAACGAAGTTCCAGGATTATGAACTGCAGCTGGCGCCCGGCAGTGCCGTTTTTGTCTATACCGACGGTGTCCCGGAGGCCGCCAACGCAGAGGGAACGTTCTACGGGATGGAGCGGTTAACGAATACGCTGAATCGCCTGGCCGTGAAAAGACCGGCAGAAATCCTGCAGGGCGTGAAAGAGGATATCACGGCCTTTGTGGACGGTGCCAGCCAGTTCGATGATATGACCATGCTGTGTGTGGAATACTGCGGGAAGAGCCCGGAAAAAGCAACTGAAACCGAACCGACGGCCGATGAAAATACAGATAAAGCCGGCCCAACCGTATAAGCCAAAACACGAGGGCAGATCGTTCTGCCCTCGTGTTCGTATTCATTCCCCGGTCATGCTTCCGTATGCCATTGACCGCCCGGGCGAACCATCAGTACGCATATTTCAGTATTTTGAACCGGTTGCTGTATTTCATAATCAGATTCGCAAGAAGCAGCGTAAGCACAACTGTTGCCACGAAAGCCAATACCGACCCGGGGATCTCATACATGCCATACCTGGCCTTTATCACATACACCTTGAAGATTTCCGCGATGCTGGCATGAATGCAGTAAATCAGTGTACTCATAATCCGCAGTCTCCTGGCCTGCTTAATCTGAATGTCCGCCTTCAGAATGATCCAGAAAATCAGCGCACCTGCCAGCGGGCTGAACAGATATCCGTCATTGTTCATGGTGAACAGGCCCCGGTCAAAAAGCCATTTGTCCTCAAAGAACAGCACAATCAGCGACAGGATAAGGAGGAGTACGATGAAATCCATGCGCACCGCCAGGGCATCGTCCCGATATCTTGCAAACAGTCGGCCGATCCAGATCAGGATGCAGGAAAAAAAGAAGGTGGTGGTATAGGAAATCGGGGTCGCGTTATACAGGTTCACCAGAAAGGGAATCCGATCGGCCACGCATCTCCAGGTGTTCTGCCCGATACTCACCAGGTACAGAAGCACTGCCGCCACCGGGAAAATGACCTTCCCGATGCCTCTGTCCAGTTTGGCCGTCAGAAAAATCGACAGGGCCAGTGCCATCAGATACCAGGAAGCCGGGAAGGAAGAGCCAAACAGGATGGATCCGATGAAAAACGCCGGTCCTTTATTGAGATAGTCCCGATACACAACGGTAAAGGGCAGAAAGAC
>JAFUBF010000307.1 GCA_017460325.1 Clostridia bacterium
ACAGGCACACGGTGATCTGAAAGCGGCGGAGCTATTGACCCGGTTTGCCGGCCGCATGAGCGAGGATGCCGGCCTTCTTCGAAATCCTCCGCGCATGCGGGAACTTCTTGAAAGGGTCAACGAGCTGCTGACGCACTATACAGACCGGGTTGCCAGACCGGAGGGAGCGGAGCTGTCCCTTTTCTTCCGGCTGCGGGATATGCTCATGACCCAGCAGTCTATCCTCCTGGCCATGTGCGATTATGCTGAAAAGGGTGGAAGCCGCGGGTCGGCGCTGTATACCTGCCCGGAGGGAAGCCTGGCGGATCCGGCGCTGCCGGAGCAGATGCGTTTCCGGCCGGACCACGGGGAACTGAACGGGAAAATACAGGAAACGGTGGGGAACACCTGCCTCTGGCGGGAGGTCCGGCCGATTCCGGAATGTGATTATTTCTTTGAAAACCAGTGGCGGGACTATCGGAAACGGGAGGGACTCGAGTAGTCCCGGCAAAACGCGAACAGCAGATTATTACCCATCCCCAGGGATGGAGGAGGTGCCCATGGGATACGTTTATCTGGATTACCCGGAACTGCGGGGGTTCTGTCAGTCCGTTTTCTGCGGATATGGATTCACGGAACAGGAGAGCGGGGAAATAGCGGATGTCATTCTGGCGGCGGACCTGAACGGAATTGAATCCCACGGCGTTCAGCGAATGGTTCGTTACGCGTACGAGATCCGTTCAGGCATGGTGGATGTCCACGCCAAACCGGAAGTCGTGCATGAAACCCCGATTTCGGCGGTCATGGATGCTCACAATGCCATGGGGCAGCTGGTGGGCCGTCAGGCCATGCGCCTGGCCATTGAGAAGGCAAAGCACAGTGGCTGCGGGATGGTGGTGGTTCGCTGTTCCAACCACTACGGAATTGCCGGATATTACACGGAAATGGCCCGGGAAGTGGACCTGCTGGGCATTTGCATGACCAATACGGAGGAAATCATGGTGCCCACGCATGGGAAGACGCCGATGATCGGGACCAATCCCATCGCGCTGTCAATGCCCGCAGATCCGATCCCCTTCCTGTTTGACTGTGCCACGACGGTGGTTCCCCGGGGAAAGTTTGAGGTCTATGCCAAACGCGGGGATCCGGTGCCCGTCGGATGGGGCGTGGATGAGCGGGGACTGGATTCGGATGATGCATCCCGGGTTCTTGAAAACATTATCGGGAAAGCGGGCGGCGGCATCCTCCCTCTGGGCGGCTCAACGGAGATGACGGGCGGTCACAAGGGATACGGTCTCGGGGTTATCGTAGAGCTGTTTACCGGCATCCTTTCAGGCGGTACGACAGCAGACCGAATCTACCGGACCGGCAGCGGTTCCGGCATCTGCCAGAGCTTCATCGCCATCGATTACGGTCTTTTCGGTAACAGGACAGAGATACGCGCCTCCTTCTCGGAATACCTGGACCGAATTCGAAACTCGCCGAAAGCGGAGGGCTGTACCCGCATCTATACCCACGGTGAAAAGGAAGCGGAATGCCGGAAAATCCGCAGGACAACGGGTATTCCGGTCAATGAAAAGACCCTGCAGGAACTCCGGAATATTGCAGAGGAACTCGGGTGCACGGCCTCTTTCCCGCATACCGTGCGCGGTCCTGTCCATCCGTCCGATATTTCCGGGCAAGGCTGACAGGAGGTTTGACTTTTCAGATTGACTCTGGTATCCTCCAGATAAACGAGGCGAGAGTTACTCATAAAGTATGATGAACCTTTGAGAGAAGGCAGACAGATTGGCGACAGAGAAGCGCACCGTGCGGATCATGCATGAGATTGTTTTCGCCTGCAGAGCGATTCCGGAATGCTGTTTTGGGTCACCTGGGCGAGCCCCCATTGTTGAAAGGGACGCTCATTACTTATTTACGGACAGGGGGAAGCTTGTACACAGGGGGCTCACATCCGGGAGATGACAAACATGTATTTGGACAGATACACACAGGAACAACTCGGGACAATCATACAAAACATCGCGCCCAATGGACTCCTCGAACAGGCCGAGTTCATGAATGCGGATTTGACGGATCCATTGGTTCTCAGGCGTTTTCGTTGCCACATGGGTGGATTAAGTGACTATTTCACTCGGTATAGAGAAGTTCTGTCGAAGTTTCTTTGGTATTCAAGAAAAAACCATACGAAGGAAGAAGTCATAGACCTGATTGGAGATTGTTTCGATCTGAATCACTACGAAGCGAAGCTGGATGCTGACGGTCACTGGTGAGCTACTGAAGCTTCTTCCGGGAGCTTTCTAAGGAAGATATTCATCGCTTCAGGGAGCGGTCATTTGAAGGCGTTAACAGAATGTCTCCGGATCAGATTCCCTTTGGCATTTGATGGACACAGGGTCTTATCGTTGAGCAATACAATACGAGTAAGTGTTGAGATGGAAATAAAGATTCAGTTATCGCAAGACTGCTTTCGCGATCTGAGAGAAAGCGGGGCGTACTACATCGACAAAACGGAAACAATTCAGGAATACCTGGAAAAGCATTTTGAAAGAGCCGTTTTGTTCACGAGACCGCGTCGGTTTGGGAAAACGCTCACCATGACCATGTTTCGTGATTTTCTGGACATCAGACAGGATAGTAAAACGATTTTTGATGGCTTAAAAATCATGAATTATCCGGACCTGATTAAAGAGTATATGAATCAGTATCCGGTGGTGTTCCTCTCTCTGAAAGAGGTTTTTGGGGAGAACTTTGATTCCATATCCATATACTTTCGGAACATCATATCGACAGTATGCAAAGAATGGGATGTTCTTCTTTCAAGCGAGAAGGTGAATGGAAACGATAAAGTGCTCCTTGAAAGTCTTATGAAGAGAGAAAGTAAGCAGGAGGGTACGAGAGAAGCTTTAGATCTTCTTTCTCGTATGCTTTGTGCCCACTATCAAAAGCCTGTTTTCATCATCATTGATGAGTATGATGTTCCGATGGCCAAAGCTTATGGGACACCAGCATATGATAAGGTTCGCGACATGATTGAGCATATGCTCAGCTCTGTCTGCAAAACAAACAGGCAGGTAAAAGGGACCCTCCGGTCCGGGTGCCGGTATACGGTCAAAAACAGCACCTCTACCTGTGTGAACAACATCACGCCGTATACGGTACTGTCGCCTTTATTTTCCACCGCGATTGGTTTCACAGATGAAAACGTGAGAAAACTTCTGGAGGATGCAGGACTGGTGGATCTGTATGATACCGTAGAAGAATGGTACGACGGGTATATCTTTGGTCGGGACAGAATGTACTGTCCCTGGGATGTGCTGTCCTTTGTAAGATCCAAGCTGGATGGGTCCTACAGCGAGGCGATGGGGCCGGAGAGCTATTGGTTGAATACTTCAGAGACATCCCTGAATCTGATCCATGGCTTCCTTGGAAAAACGACAGCAGCAAATGAACGTTTTGAACAGCTGCTGGCCGGAAACACGATTGAATGCAGTGTTAATGAATTTGTTCCCTATCACAGAATTCATGAGAGTGGCGAAAACCTGTGGTCAGCGCTGGTGGAGACTGGGTATCTGACAAAAGCAGTCACAGAGAAAATGCTCCTCATGCCGCTGAAGATTCCCAATAAAGGCATCCAGATGGTATTTCGCCAGGAGGTCTGGAATTACTTTAACGATAAGGTGGATAATGTCTTTGTCCGGGACCTGGTGAACGCTCTCTGGGCCGGGGAGATTCAGAAAGCAGAAGCTGCCCTGAATCAGATTCTGGAGGCAACGCTGTCTTTCTATCATGAATACCATGAATACAGCTATCACCTCATCCTGGACGGTTTCTTCACAGGACTGGGTTACCGGGTTCAGTCGGAGAGAGAGACGGGCTATGGACGAAGCGATCTGATCATTCCTGATCCTGTGCGTCAAAGGTGCCTGCTGCTGGAGCTTAAACATGTGGAGAAAGAATGTGAGATGGAAACGGCCCTTCAGGAAGCGGAGAGTCAGATCATAAAGAAGAAGTATGAGAGCGAGCTGATCTATGAAGGGTATCCCACTCGAATCCAGTATGGGATGGCTTTCTGTGATAAACATACACGCATTACCAGAGTGCACTGAGGACTGCTTGAGTGCCAGACGATGCAATAAAATGAGGTGTACAGAAAGGAGAGAAAAACTTGAAAGCTTTCAATACTACGGCAGTGTGTATACCTGAAAAACACTATATGGTTGATCTCTCCGAAAGGGTTAAAGAGATCAGAAAGCTGGTTGATGCCGGGAAGTATTTCACCATTAACCGGGCAAGGCAGTATGGGAAGACGACCACGATTGATGCTTTATGCAGGGCAATATGGACGGAATATGAAGTGGTCAGTCTGAGCTTCGAAGGCATTGGAAATGCCGGGTTCAGGACAGAACAGTCTTTTGTTAAAGCGTTTGCCCGGAGACTGAAAAGAGAATTTCGAAATGGTCTGGCGGTTCCCGAGAACATAAAGGCGCAGATTCTGGAGCTTATTGAGAGGAAAGAAGAAAAAGCTGAACTTGACGAACTGTTTGATTTGCTTCAGGACTGGTGTTATGAAGCAGAAAAAAGTATTGTGCTGATTATTGATGAGGTTGATAGTGCAACCAACAATCAGGTGTTTCTGGATTTTCTTTCGGGGTTAAGGGACAGTTATATTAATCGGGATACAAAGGGTGTTAAAACCTTTCAGTCTGTCATCCTTGCCGGAGTAACGGATGTCAAGCACATGAAAGGCATGATTCGGCCTGAAAGAGAGCATGAAGAGAACAGTCCCTGGAATATTGCGGCTGACTTTACAATCGACATGAGCCTCTCCGAAACAGGAATTGAGGGCATGCTGAAGGATTACGAGGCCGATCACCAGACAGGGATGAATACAGCCGCCATTGCCAGACAGATCAGGGAATACACCAACGGGTATCCGTTTCTGGTCAGCAGGATCTGCCAGTTGATTG
>JAFUBF010000308.1 GCA_017460325.1 Clostridia bacterium
GCTTGTAAGCACCATAGAACTTACAAATCATACATCTGAGGAAGGAGCAGGATGGCAGGAGGACCACATATCTTAAAATCGGGTGTCAAACAAGTGCGAATTGATAATATCGGTGATTTCTCTCACCGCACAGCTCGAAAACCTTCGGCAGCAGCTTGATTTCTTCATCCTGTCCATGTATAATCCAGGCTGTTAGTCTTCCCTTAAACAGCAATAAGGAGTGATTGAAAATGGGAAAAGTCGTTACATTTGGTGAGATCATGCTCCGGCTCAAGAGCCCTGCGCTTGAGCGTTTCTTCCAGAGCCCGTCTCTTGAGGCGACCTTTGGTGGCGGCGAGGCGAACGTGGCCGTTTCTCTGGCAAACTACGGAATGGATGTGGCCTTTGTGACCGCGCTTCCGAACAACGCCATCGGCGAGGCCTGCCTGCGGGATGTCCGCGGCTTCGGTGTGGATGTTTCCTCCATCAAGATGGTGGATGGCCGCATGGGAATCTATTTCCTTGAGACGGGTTCCAACCAGCGTCCCTCCAAGGTCATCTATGACCGTGCCGATTCCTGCATCGCCAAGGCACCGGTGGATCTGTTTGACTGGAAAGAGATCCTGAAGGGCGCTACCTGGTTCCATGTAACCGGCATTACCCCGGCGATTTCCCAGTCTGCGGCCGACCTCACGCTGGCGGCCGTCAAGGCAGCCAGAGAAATGGGCGTGAAAGTGTCCTGCGACCTCAACTATCGGAAGAATCTCTGGAAGTATGGCAAGGAAGCCAAAGAGGTCATGAGCGAGATCACCAAATATGTGGATGTCGCCATTGCCAATGAGGAAGATTTCCAGAAGTCCCTCGGCATCAGTGCCAAGAGTGACGTGGAAAGCGGCGAACTGGACCGGGAGGTCTACAAGAAGATCGTCAGCACGGCCATGGAGCTGTATCCGAACCTCGAGAAGGTGGCCATCACGCTGCGTGAATCCAAGAGCGCGGACACCAACTACTGGGCAGCCTGCATCTATGACGGGAAGGAATTCTATGTATCCCGCCGTTATGCCATCACGGATATCGTTGACCGTGTCGGCGGCGGTGATTCCTTCGGCGGCGGCCTGATTTACGGCCTGAATACCTATCCCACCCAGGGCGAGGCACTGGAGTTTGCGGTGGCGGCCTCCTGCCTCAAGCACACCATTTCCGGCGACTTCAACCGTGTAACGGTCAAGGAAGTGGAGAGCCTGATGAAGGGCTCCGGTTCCGGCCGCGTGGAGCGCTGACAATACGCAAAAGGCGAATCTGCATTGGCAGATTCGCCTAATTTTTTTTGTGTCACGCCCGCAGGGCCTCAACGAACCGCAAAAGACGGCGCATTCCTTCTTCAAGAACGGAGGTTTCATAGCAGAAGGAGATCCGGACATGACCGGGGATGCCAAAACAGGAGGAGGGGACCAGAGCGAGCCCTTCCTGCTCAATGAGCTGCATACAGAACGATTCATCGGGAATGCCGAATTCCCGGATGGATGGGAAGACATAGAAGGCGCCCTCCGGAACCGGAAAGGGAAGGTGCATGTCACCAAGAGCCCTGCACACAAGGTCACGGCGCTCCCTGTAGAGGGAAACCGAATCGTCGACGGGCAGCGAGAAGATGGAACGGCAGCCGGACTGGATGCAGCCGGCGACGGACACCACCAGAAAGCTGTGAGCTTTAATCATCTGCGTCATGACGGGTTCATCTGCCAGTGCGTACCCGATGCGGACACCGGTCATGGCGTAGGTCTTTGAAAAGGCGTTGACATAGATGAGGCGGTCACGAAGGGCAGGGTCGCCCATCAGGGTCGGGAACGAATCGGTATAAAGAAGGGAGTCATAAACGCTGTCGTCGATCAGGAACAGAGAATGGGCAAGGGCCATATGTCGCAGCAGCGCAAGGCTCTCCGCGTTCAGGATGGTGCCGGTCGGGTTATTGGGGGAGGCAAAGAGAATGGCACGGGTCCGGTGCGTAATGGACTTTTCCAGGGCTTGCGGATCGATCTGAAAATCGTTGCCGCGAAGCGGCAGCGGTACAAACACACCCCCGGCCATTTCGATCTGCGGCTGATAAAGGCCGAAGGAGGGAATCGGGACAATGACCTCATCACCGGGATTGAGAATGGCAAACAGGGCACTGGCCAGAGCCTCCGTTGACCCGATGGTCACCACAGTTTCCGAAGGGGAATAATCGGTTGAAAAGCGCTGATTCACGGCCTGCGCGATTTCGCTGCGCAGCGGGGTGATGCCGGCGTTGGGCGGATAATGGGTATCCCCGGCCAGAATGGCATCTGAAATATGCTGCCGGACCGATTCCGGTGCATCCAGGTCGGGTTCCCCTATACTGAGGGCAATGCACCCCGGACGGGCTTTTGCCAGCTGTCCGATGCGCCGGATCCCGCTGGGCGGGGTGTTGACAAGACGACGATTGAGTTCCATAGCGGCCTCCTGTTTCGGGATCAGCCCGTCCCTGGGACGGGAACGAAAAAGAGCGAAGCACCGGCTTCGCTCTGAAGATCAGGCATGAACCAGGTCCCAAAGTTTCTGAAGGGATTCGGGATCGTTGTATTCAAGAACCACTTTGCCTTTTTCTCTGGACCCGGAAATGTGGACCTTAAGACCGGTGGCGTTCCGAAGGGCATCTCCGAGTTCCGTATACTCGACGGGGAGTTCGGGTTTCGGTTTTTCCTCCTCCCGGGTTTTGGCGGCATCCCTGGCCGCGGTTTCCAGCTGCCGGACGGACCAGTGCAGGCTGATGGTTTTTTCAAAGAGCATCTTCTGAATGTCGGCATCGGTAACGCCGGCAAGCACGCGTGCATGCCCGGCGGAAAGGGTTCCGTCCGTAATGGCTTTCTGGATGAAATCCGGAAGGGTCAGAAGGCGCAGCAGATTGGTGACGGCCGGACGGCTTTTTCCAAGACGCTCTGCAATCGCCTCCTGTGTGAAGGAGTACTGATCGATCAGGCGGGCAATGCCCTGGGCTTCCTCAATGGGATTGAGATCATCCCGCTGAATGTTTTCAATCAGGGCAGCTTCCTGGCGCTTGATCTCATCCCAGTCCCGGACTATGGCCGGGATGGTCGTCAGATTGGCCAGACGGGCCGCACGCCAGCGACGCTCACCGGCGATAATGGTATAGCGGGATCCGTCACGGGCAACCAGGATCGGGGACAGGATGCCGCTGGTCTGAATGGAGGCAGAGAGGGCACTCAGCGTATCCGGATCAAAGGTGCGCCGGGGCTGATTGGGATTGGGATCAATGGCATGAATGGGGATGTCGATGACGGCATCCCTGGGATCGGAACTGTCCGGGGAATCCAGATGGGAAAGAGTTGTCTCAACATCGGGCAGGAGAGCATCCAGTCCACGTCCCAAACCTGTTTTTCTGGGCATCGTTGTCCTCCTTAAATGTTGCTTCGGCTTATGGCACCGGTTGATTGCCGGGAAACATGATTTGGTAAACCGGTACAGAGCACCGGGCCTGTGCCGTTACTTACTGGTTGGCTTTGAGAAATTCCTGGGCAAGCTGCTCATAACTCTGAGCCCCAAGGGACCGCGAATCGTAGAGATGAATGGGGAGTCCGTGACTGGGGGCCTCACCCAGGCGGACGTTTCGCGGAATGACGGTGGTATAGACCCGCGCTTTGAAAAAGCGCCGGACTTCCTTGGCAACCTGAATGCCAAGATTGGTCCGGGCATCCAGCATGGTGAGGACAATGCCTTCAATGGCCAGATGCCGGTTGATCTTCTGGACTTTCTGAACAGTGCCCATCAGGGCGCTGACGCCCTCCAGCGCGTAGTATTCGCACTGAATGGGAATGAGGACACTGTCCGCGGCGCACAGCGTGTTGACGGTGATCAGGCCCAGAGACGGGGGACAGTCAACAAAGATGAAATCGTACTGATCGCGCAGCGGACGGAGCGCGTCGGCAAAGATCGATTCCCGGCCCTCCATCCCGGCCAGCTCAATTTCCGCGCCAGCCAGGCGGATATCCGAGGGCAGCAGGAACAGTGTGGGGACCTCGGTTTTAACGATGGCGGACTTTGCGTCGGCCGTTCCGGCAATGACTTCGTAGAGCGTCGGCGTTTCCTTCTCAGGTTTACAGCCGAGTCCGCTTGAGGCATTGCCCTGGGGATCGGCATCCACGACGAGCACCCGTTTTCCGGTGGCAGCGATGCAGGCGGAAAGGTTAATGCTGGTGGTGGTTTTTCCGACGCCGCCTTTCTGATTGGTAACAGCAATGATTTTTGACATATCCATCTCCAGATTAGTGCAGCTGATTGTTTTCCCGGAGAACGCGGAGAATCATTTCGCGCTCATCATCGGTGGGATGATACTTTTCAAGGAGGAGGCGCATGGCGCAGTACGATCCGTTTCTGGAAAGATCATACAGCTGATTCTCCAGCTCCGGGGAGGGATTCGAGGAAACATAGGTCAGAGCCACCAGGCGGTCTGCCAGATCCGTAATCATGTCCTCCGTGGCACGGATTTTCCGATGATCATCCTGTATCAGCAGCATTTGCTTATTGGTTGTATTGTAAATGGTATTAAAGAGGAAGGAATCCAGACGATGCCAGATGGCGGTCAGAGAAGAATCCGCCCAGCCGATTCCAAGCAGAATCCGGTTGACGGAATAGGGAAGGTCCGGTCTGGCGATGAGAAAGGCACGCCCCAGACACTCCGCAAGGAGATGTTCAATCTGATCCAGTCGTCCGCTCATGTGATGCCTCTTTGAGAATCATTTGAAACGAGTAATGACAAATGCAGATGTATTCTACTCTTTCCGGGGGCGGTTTGCAATCTTGAAATTCCGCGAAACACCGGATATGCGTTCGGGAAAAAGGAAAATAACCCGTGCCCGGCCGCCTGTGGCACTTTGTCACACCAAGACTCCAGGACCGGCGGCAATCCTCCGGGCCATAAAAAGGTGTCCCTTTCGGGACACCTGCAATCACGTGTGCGCTCTGTGGGGCTTCTCATTCTCCTGAATCAGAGCCGTGGCGATGTTGATGGCCTGATCGGAGCAGCGTTCAAGGTCCGTACACATGTCGGTGAAAATAACGCCGCCAAGGGGATCACACTTGGATTCCATGAGACGGTTGATATGATGCTCAATGAAAAGAGCCTGCATATCATCCACCTGCTGTTCATACGACTCCGCTTCGGGCAGACGTTCCAGCTGGTTCTTTGAGTAGATTTCCATGGAAACATCCAGTGTCTTGAGGACCATTTTGCTCATTTCGGACAGCTCGGCAAGACCGGCCTCAGAGATGACCGCGTGTTCATTCTTGACCCGATCCGTAAATTCGGCAATATTCTCCGCGTGGTCGCTGATTCGCTCATAGTTGCTGGTAACCTGCGTCATTTTGGTCAGCCGGAAAATATCCTTTTCCGAGAGGTTCCGGGAACGAAGCGTAATCAGCTTGTCCGTAATGGCGTGATTGAGGTAGTCGACAACGGATTCCAGTTCGGCGACCCGTTTGCCCTTCTCCACTTCATCCGGATGGAAGAAATAGTCAATGGCAATCCCGAGGTTTTCTCTGGCAAAGGCGCCCATGCGGTTGACTTCCAGCTGTGCCTCGTGAATGGCAACGCTGTCGGGGTACTTTTCCATGTGCTCGAGATAGGCAAGACTCTTCTGCTCCTTGAGGCGTGTTTCCTCGGGGAGGAGCGGAAGGAACATATGGGTAAGCTTGAGAAACAGGGGCTGCAGTGGCAGGGCGACCAATGCAGCGGCAATGGCGAAAAGGGTATGGGTATTTGCCACCTGACGGGCCACATCTCCCGGCGACAGGGCCTGAATCCCGCGCAGAATGGCGGGGAAGAGGAGAATCAACGCGGAAAGGAGGCAGGCCCTGAACAGGTTGAAAAGAAGATTGAGCAGAGCGGTGCGCTTTCCTTCCCGGGAGGCAGTAATGCTGGCCAGGAGATTGGGCGTGACAGAGCCGACAGCGGCACCGATCAGGAGCCAGACGGTCTCATTATAGGGCAGGATGCCCTGCTGGGCAAAGGCCTGGAAGATGACGATGGAAGAGGAGGAGCTTTGCAGGAGCGCCGTAAATCCGATACCGAAGAGAATACCGGCAATGGGATTGTCAAGTGCCTTTACCAGTGCAATAAAGGACGGCGTGCGGGAAAGGGGAACGATGGCACTTTTCATCATGCCGATACCCACAAACAGCATACCAAATCCCAGAACAACCGTACTGATGGACTGGATAAAGGGCTTTTTGACAAACAGGACAATGACGCATCCGAGGAACAGCAGGAAGGGCGCCAGCGCCGTCAGATCAAAAGCGGTAATCTGCGCCGTGACCGTCGTTCCGATATTGGCGCCGAGGATGACACCAAAGGCCTGAGACATGGGCATGAGACCGGAATCGACGAAGCCGATGAGCATCATGTCTGTGGCACTGGAGCTCTGAACAAGCAGAGTGACGAGAAGACCGACAAACAGGGCCCCCAGACGATTGGAGGTAACGCGCTCAAGAATCTGACGCAGTTTGTCACCGGCGGCATTCTTAAGGCCGGTGGACATCAGTGTCATCCCATACAAAAAGAGCCCGATTCCGCCGAGCATGGATAGTATTTCTGTCAGTTTCATAAATAAACTCCCGTACAGATATTGGGGAACAGATAGCAGAACTTTGGATGCTCCATAAGAAAAACTTTGGGCGCCCTTACTTTTTATTGTACCACAGAGCGCGACAGAAATGAACAGCTCCGGCAAGATTTGGAGAACCTGCACGAAGAATCAGGGTAAAGAGGCGGGTTTTTCGTGCAATAAGGCACAGAAAGCCGGACAGGGTCAGGAAACTGATCTAAATCTAAAGCCCCACCGTCATGTGACTGCAGACGCTGGAAGGTTTTTTTGCAGGAGTATCCGTTCCGGTGAATCAGGCTTTATCGGATGTGTTCATCAAGCTCCATATAACGGAACACACAGGCCGGGGAGTACCGAGAATTACAGAGGCATACGGGAATGATGTGATTCGGATTAACGAAAACAGCATTGTTGTAACGATACCCTTCGAAAGGCTGGGACAGGAGGTCTACGGTGACGGACAAACCATTTTCCCTGGTGGAAATGAAATTCCCCCAGTCATTCCCCCAGTTAGGACTGAAAATCCCCCAGTTAGCGTGCAGATTCCCCCAGTCATTCCCTCAGTTAAAGGGGAAATTCCCCCAGTCATTCCCCCAGTCAGAACTGAAAATCCCCCAGTCAACAATAAGATTCTCACAGTCGAAGAGTCTGTTGAGGATAAGATACTGGCTTTCTGTGTGACTGCAAAGAACATTCTGGAGATTGCCGAGTATCTTGGATACAAGGACAAGAAAAGCGTCAGGAAATATTTGAACCCCTTAATTGAGCAAGGCAGGATTGCCAGAACAGTTCCTGATAAACCCAACAGCCGATCGCAGAAGTATAAGTATATAACGATACGATGAGAAAACAAATAAGCCGGAGGTCGCGCCGGCTTTTTATATTTTGGGGATTTTATGAAGCGGTCAGATGCACAATTGTCGGGTTTCTGTACTCCTGCGCTTCATAGGTTGTCGAACTGAGGAGTTTCATGCTTTATGGAATTAGGCGCTTCTGGCACGTTAGGGAGTGACCGACCGCAACAGATAGCCGGCAGCGATCATCTGGCATGCCAATGAATTAAGGAAGAAACAGTCCATGACGGAATATCATGCACCAGCGGATTGGTACAGGGCAGGTGTTGAGTTGCAGAGTCTGATCATCGGCCGTACTCACTCAACGAACCGGAGATAACTGTCTGTCCTTCGGTACTCGGAACATTTTTGCCGGTCATTTTGCAGCAGGAACCACGGAGCGGATCAGAACTTTGTGTATGGAAGCTTCACCTCCATACTGAGGCAAGAACGACATCCAAAACAGACGGGGAAGCATCAAGGCTTCTCCGTCGTTGTTTCTGTATCCAGATTCCAATCTGGAGTTCAGATCCCCTCTCCGGATATCAGGGATGTTACCCCTTTTATCTTGAAACATCGGTGGCACCGTTGGGGGCACACATGATCGGTATTCCAACCCGCGGTGTTATGTATTGGAGCCAAAGTATGAGAATTATGGATTGTTCTGATAAGTCGGGGTCATGATATAGGGTTCAACCGGGTTAAGTCGACTTTGTGAGGAGCCCGATGATGCTTTCGTTAAAAAACGAGAGCATGACCTGTACTGAAGCGTATGCGTGTGACTCTATACATATGAACGGAACAGGCCGGAAAAAGGATTCTTCATTCTGTTTCCTCCCAAAAAGAAAAGCCGTCCGGCTGCCCGGATGGCCCTCTGCATTTTTCACGCTATCATAATACCATTGTTTTTCACTGTGAATCGTCTCACGAATCGGACAATTCCTTGTGGCGGTCTATTCTGATCTGCGATATAATGTGCTCAGGCTTTGAGGCCTTGTAAGTTTAACATTTTGCAGGCTATGACAGCCGGAAATTCCTGGGCATTCCCTGACCGTTGATCATGTACGGCCCGGAAACCGGAGCCAATCAAGTGAAACTGAACAGGAAGTAAAAGGAAAACATGATGGAGCAGAACAATACGAAGGAAAACAAACTCGAAAAAGTCTTTCTGAACGAGCGCTTTATGGCGGCTGTCTGTATCATTATGGCGGCTGCCGGGGTTGCGTCGCTTGTTCTTTGCCTCAGGGAACAGGATGCCTTTGACATATTCGCCCTGCTGGTCAAGCTGGTGACGGCAGTCACCATGTTTCTGGCTTTCCGGTCCTTTAAGTGGGATGCGGCTAAGGGCCTCATGGGCGGCGTGATGTTTGCCCTGATGTATCAGGACGCGCACCTCGCGCTTGCCAGGCTCTGGTCCGAACAGAACTTTGACGCCTATCTGGTTTCCGGCGTTCAGGGAAGCCTTTTCCTGGCCGGGGCAGGCATGAACCTCCTGATGACCGTCATCATCACGGCGAACCATTTCTTTATCAACTATTCAACACACGGCAATCCGAAAAATGTGATCCTGAACCGGTTCGCCCTGGTTTTCAAACTGGCGGTCTGCATTCTTCTGATTGTTACCAACAGCCTGCTCGGATTCTCCTCTGCCCTGCGCTGGGCCCATTCCGTGCAGTATCTGATGGACATCGCACTGCTGGTGCTGGTAGCCTGCCTGGAAGCCCAGTTCGATTCTTTCAACGTGCTTCGTCAGGAGTTGAAGAAGCTGAAGCAGGAAAGGAGGGCAGGGAAATGAGCATTCGGCAGCGCATTTCCGGGATCTGGCTGATATCCATGAGCCTTCTTGCCCTGTTTGCCTTCACCTGTTATTTCGTTGCGCAGATGTGGCTGAGCATTCTGCGGACGGCCTATATCACGCTGGTGATCCTGCAGGTTACGGCACTGACGGTTTATCTGTGGGGCCCGGAAAAACTGAAGCACAGGTGGCAGAGGATCCTGTACCGGCTTTTATATGCCTCCTCCTTTTTCGTGATCCCGGCTTTCCTGTTTATCTTTATGGGCCTTGTTTCCCAGTATCATGTCCGGATTCCGGACAGCATTCCCGCGAAATCCATGGCGGTGAAAGAGATCCTGCCCATGGAGAACCGGACGACGGTGTATGACACCGGCACGGTTTATATCCTCTTCCCGGAGTATTCAGATGTCGGCCTTGTGTGCGAAACGCGCCCGTCCAAATCGGACGAATCCGTCACTTGGTGCAGCGGCGCAGCATTCCAGCACGATATCAGCCTTGGATTCTCCCATGGGAATATCGACGGAGACCACGCGGTGGACGGTGTCCTCTATGAAAGTCCGTACAACAAGGACAGCTTCGCAGCTTTTACTTTTGCGGACGGCCGCTTTTCCTTTGAATTTGACGATCCTTCCGGAGCGGTCAGGGAAGCCGCGGAAAAAGGCGGGAGCGGATTCATGCAGTTCGGCCTGATCCGGAACGGGGAATCCGTCATGGGCATCAGTCGTCCCAGGGTCCGCTGCTACCGGACGCTGGTTGAGCTTAACGGGCATCTCTGCATCATCGATTCTGTCCGGATGATACAGTTTGACGCTTTTATGGAAGAATTACAGCGCCTCGGTGTGACCAATGCCCTGTATATGGATATGGGCGCCGGGTGGAATTATTCCTGGTACAGAAATGCGGCTGAGAAGGTTGTTACCCTCTTCGGGCTGCCGGTCCCGTGGTCACACAACTGGGTTGTGTTCCGGAAACAGCCATAGACAGAAAAGCCGGATCAGAACAAACAGAAAGCGGTGAAAAGATGATCTGTCTTTACGATTGACAGCATTTGGGCACATCTGTTAGTAAGAACGAAAAGAACAGATTGTAGACACAATTTGTGCTTAAAAAAATGGCATGCTCTATTTAGAGGGGAAGTTTGCCCTTTTTGAGGGTAAAATGGTAAGAATCCCAATTGAAAAGGTGTACTTATGAGAAAAACGCTACTTCTGGCGTTTATTTTTTTGCAAATCATAGAACTCGATCATTTCTATGGTACGGGTGGACTCAAGACAGTACTTCGTGAAATCCCCCTGATTATCGGGACAGATTGTTTGACAGAGAATGTTCCGGGGCGTATAATACGGCACATCTTATCGTTTGAAAGAGGAGAGAAGCGCTTAATGAAACCGATTGACCGGATCAGGAAAACGCCGCTGAGGCGGTATGACCTGCCGGCAAAAAGTGAAGGGAATCTGCACCATTTCAGACGATTCCGAAAACGACATTTTGATTTTCCCGTTGTTTTCGGAGAAGGAAAAGCACTGAGGGTACTGGAAACGGTGGCGTGCATTGTCCTGATCCTGGTGATCTGCAATGCCAGCGCCCCTGTGACCGAAGTACCCAGTGTCCAGCAGCGCTTTGAGGACTGGGCCAGAGTTCAGAACGAGAAAACCATTCAGACATTGCCGGGTGCAACGCCGGAACCGAACAGCGAGCTGGATCAGATTGTCAATTTCAACGCGGAGACGCAGCTGGAGGAGATTCAGAAGGAGATCGCGGAGCAGACAAAGGAAGAACAGGTCAGGGCCATGGCAAGTACGGATGGGACGGATGGCACGGGCTCTTCGGATCTCAAGCATTATGAACCGGGCGAACTGTCCTACCGGACGGACCGGATGTCCGTGTCCATCGAACAGAAACAGAAAGACGGTCTGACCTATTACGTCTGCGACATTCAGCTGAGTGATCCCAGTCAGCTGCGGACAGCGTTTGCCGGAGATGATTTCAAGAGCGGAATCTATGAGGCGGTCAGCGATATTGCCGGACGGTACAATCCGGTACTGGCCATTAACGCAGACTTCTGCCGCTACCACCGGAACGGGGTCATTATCCGCAACGGGGAACTGCTGCGCAAGCAGAACATCCAGCGGCATCACCTTCTTGTTGTGGACGCGAATGGGGACATGAGCGCGATCACGGACCGGTCGGGCAAACAGGGCGTAGTGGCAGATCAGCTGATGCGGGCCAATACCTGGCAGACGTTTGAGTTCGGTCCGGTTCTGGTGGAAAACGGCCAGGCAACAGAACTGCCCTCGAAATTCTATGTTAACTGTCACGACGGATACTATGAGCCCAGAACAGCTGTGGGACAGATCGGCCCGCTGCATTACATGGTGATCGTTGTGGACGGACGCCGGGATGGATACTCGACAGGCTGTTCCATTCCAAAGCTGCAACAGCTGTTTCTGGATGAGGGCGTTCAGTTTGCCTTCAACCTGGATGGCGGCGGTTCGACCACACTGTATTTCCTTGGGAGAGTCATTAACATGCCCTCAGGCGGAAAACAGCGGTCGGTCAGTGATATCATGATGTTTATGGCAAATCCGGTGCACTGAGAAACGAAACTGAAAAAGGAGATATTGCCCCATGAAACGGAAACTGCTTAGCACGTTGCTGGTATTGATCCTCGTCCTGTTTGCGGGACTGTCCACGGCCATGGCAGCAGCGGTGCCAACCTCGAAGGAAATTGAGGATACCCAGAGATATCAATCCGACACCCTTGAAATCGTCATTGAACAGTGGTGTTACAAGTACAACAGGACATCACTTCGTTTCTTCGTGGCGGATGTGTATATGACACGCCCGGATCAGATGCGGACGGCATTTGCCGGGGAGGAATACAGCAAGAACAAGGCAGAGGCCACCAGTGCGATTGCGGCAAGGCATGGGGCGGTTCTGGCGATTAACGGAGATTACTACAATTACAAGGATAATTACGGACTCATCATCCGCAACGGAATCCTTTACAGAGACAAAAAGTCCAACTGCGATCAGCTGCTGGTTTTCGCAGACGGAAGCTTCATGGCAATCCCGAAGGGACAGTATAAAGAGGGAACCGGCCAGCAGTATATGGATATGGGCGTCGTCCAGTGCTTCTCATTCGGTCCGCTCCTGGTCAATGAAGGGCAGATCGTGGAGATGCCCTCCAAGTATGTGATTTCCACCAAGGACACCATCCGTGAGCCCCGGACGGCCATCGGGATTGTGGATAACAACCATTATATTGTTCTGGTGGCAGATGGCCGCCGGGACAAATGGAGTGACAAGGGCATGACGCTTCAGGAAATGCAGGAATTTTTTCAGCAGCGGGGGGCAAAGATTGCCTATAACATGGACGGCGGCGGAAGCGCCACCATGGTCCTGAACGGGCAGCGCGTAAACAAGACCAGCGGTTCACGGGAACGCAACGTAAGTGATATCATTTACTTCGTGGACTGATTCGGGTGATGCATCGGGAAGCGGAACGGACAATTTGCATCAGGCTCCCGGAGCGTGGAACAGATCGATTCCGGCCGGCTGGCCGGAAATGGAGAGGAGGAACAGCTGAATGGTCCGGAAAATCATGACGCCGTTTCTCCTGTTTTTATGTCTGTTCTGCCTGGCGTCGGCGGATGAACGGGACCCGCTGCTCAATGTGGATGAACTCATTCGCCTTGAGGCAAGTTATGAGCAGTTTCTCGGTAACCTGGGGGATCTGCTGATCGAAAAGGGCCTGATGACCGCCGGGGAAAAAGCGGAGTGGATCACCATGCAGATGGGGGATTATCTCAGCAACGGCGGGTATGGATCCATTCTCACTTCTTTCTATCCCGGGGTGCTTGAGTATTCCCGGGAGGAGGAACAGATCTGTGAGCCCAGTGCCCGGCTGGAACTGGGGACGGTCTCGCTGCTGACCATGCGCCGATACAGCCCGATGGAAACCACGTCGGACGGGCTCATGCTGCAGATGAACATGACCGGCACGGACGGAGCACCCCTTGAGGTGCGGTTCACGCTGAGCGGAACGGACGGTGTTTTCTACTGCTGGGATGCCCTGAGCGGCGGGTACCAGAGCGTCGGGAGCACCGTGGAGGTGGAAGGGGAAACGGTTTTCTGGGTTCTTCCGATCCCTGTTGAGGGGCAGGTTGCCCCGGTACTGCAGATCAACGTGACGGAGACGGAAACCGGCCGTTTTCTCGGGCAGATCGTCTTTGAACTGGAAGTGGAGAAAAACAGCTATATCGTCTCGCCGGAGCGGTTCCGGACGGCCGTGGCGGATGCGGATACGACCCGGACGGCGGAAGGCCCGGATCCCGGGACGCCTCCGGGGAGCCGCGAGGAGGAAGATGAGGACCCGAACGGATAAAAAAGCAGCCCTGGTTCTGCCAGGGCTGTGTTAAATGATGCCTTTTTGAATCCAGGTTTCCCAGATGTCCGGGGCATAGCCGACGGTGGCGTTCCGTCCCGCACGGACGATGGGCAGACGCAGGAGGGCGGGACTTGCCATGAGTCCCTCCAGAATGGTGTCTCTGTTCTGGGTATAGGCGATAACGCTTTCGCGGAAGGCCCGGCTTTCCCGGTCACAGAGGCTGTCCATGCCGACGGCACTGAGGACACTTTCCAGTTCGCGCCGGCTGATTCCGTATTTCAGGGTGTCAATTTTCTGATAGGAGATGCGGCGCTCCTTGAAGAAGCGTTCGGCTTTCTGTGTATCAAAGCCTTTGCCGCAGAAGATCTGAAGAGCCATACAATCACCTCGGGGGTTATGCTAAGCCGTCGGGGCGCTTTTGTCAAGGGGGAGAGAAAATGGGGAGGACGGTTCTGGTCACCGGCGCATCCGGGGGAATCGGCGAGGCCTGCGTGCGGCGCCTCTCGGAATCCTTTACGGTGCTGGCCCATGCCAACAGCGGCGTGGAGAAAGTCCGGACCCTGTGCAGTGAACTGTGCGAAAGGGGCCGTGATGTGCATGCGGTGCAGGCGGATCTGCGCCGGAGCGGAGAGGTCAGGGAGATGGCCGATGAAATTCTTTCGCTGTACCATGGACTCTACGGACTGGTCCACTGTGCGGGAATTGCGTATACGGGAATGCTGATGGATATGACGGATGAGGACTGGGACCGGGTGATTGGGACCAATCTCTCAAGCGCCTTCTATCTCTGCCGGGCGTTTCTGCCGGAGATGACCCGGCGAAGAGCGGGCGCCATCGTGCTGGTTTCCAGCATGTGGGGGCAGGTAGGTGCCTCCTGCGAGGCGGCCTATTCGGCCAGCAAGGCTGGCCTGATCGGCCTGGGAAAGGCTCTGTCAAGGGAATACGGGCCATCCAATATCCGGGTCAACTGTGTGGCGCCCGGGGTCATTGACACGGCGATGATGGCCGGCTATTCATCGGAGGATCGGGCTGAACTGGCGGAGACCGCCTCCCTGGGACGGCTGGGGACACCGGAGGAGGTGGCCGGACTGTGTGCGTTCCTGATGGGGGAGGAGGCCTCGTTTATCACCGGGCAGGTAATCGGGGTGGATGGCGGGTTTCTGTAAAGACCCGAAGTTTTTTTGATCCTTCAAAATGAAGAAAAGAAAACGGTCATGCGCAGTGGTTGTGGAGGAGGGGAATCTCCGACCACATTATGTTGTGGATAACTGGTTTCAAAGTGAAGAAAAGC
>JAFUBF010000309.1 GCA_017460325.1 Clostridia bacterium
AACAGACAAAAAAAGCCGCGATAATATGATTTATCGCGGTTCGACAGATGAAAAATTTTTTAGGGGGTATCCGCACCCGTACCTCTATAACTCAAGAACGCCCGTGTTTATTGACTTCGGTAAGGGTGTGAACAGTAACGAAAAATTGGAAAAGTTGCACGCAGTGTTTGCCGGAGAACGGGAAAGGGAGATGAAAAAGTGTTTCCGGTTTTATTTCTTTTTGGTTTTTGGCACATTTGTTTCCAACGGAACGGGAAAATCTGGTATACTCTCACCTGCGGCCATAACGGCCATGGAGGAATCGGATGATTTACATTACGGGGGACACACACGGAGATGTCAGGCGGTTTTTTGAACCGCAGCTGCCCTGCGCCGGCTGGGGACCGGAGGACAAGATAATTGTCGCCGGGGACTTTGGCATGCTGTTCGGGAACGGGGAAACGGACGGGAAGAAACTTGACCTGCTCGCCCGCTGCCCGTTTCAGATTCTGTTTCTGGATGGAAATCACGAATGCTTTCCGGAGATAGCCGCGTATCCGGAGGAATTGTATTGTGGCGGAAAGGTTCACCGGATCCGGGACAACATCCGTCACCTGATGCGCGGTCAGGTTTACGAAATCGAGGGACTCCGGATCTTCACCATGGGCGGCGGATACTCCATTGACCGGATGCTGCGCGTGGCCGGGCGAAACTGGTGGCCGGAGGAGATGCCCTCCGAGGCGGAATATGCGGAGGGGATGGAAAATCTCAGCCGGTGCGGATATGCGGTGGATGTGCTGATCAGTCATGCGGCCCCCACGGGCAGCATGCTGGACCTGAAAAAAGACGGCACCTTTTCCATGCTGTTTCCGCAGGAGGTGCCGCTGGGGAATTACCTTCAAAAGGTTGCCGGCATGACACGGCACCGGCATTACTATTTCGGGCACATCCATCTGGACCGAGAACTGCCGGGGAACCGGACGGCGCTGTATTACGCAGTTTATTGCCTCAATACGGGAATGTGCGTCAAAGCCCCGGATGCCGGGAAGAGAGGGTAAAGATGGGGGAACAGATTCGTCTGGATAAATGCCTGGCCATGCTGGGCCTTGGCTCAAGGAGCGAGGTCAAGCAGCTGATCCGCGGCGGATCGGTCAGGATTGACGGGGAAACGGTACGGGACCCGAACCGGAAACTGGAGGCGGACAGAGTCCGGATTACGGTAAACGGGACGCCGTACACATACAAAGCGGTCCGCACCGTTATGATGAACAAGCCGGCCGGCATACTGACGGCGGCCAGGGACAAAAAGCAGCGGACCGTTCTGGATCTGCTGCCGCCCATGTATGCGGCCATGGGCTGCATGCCCGCCGGGCGGCTTGACAAGGATACCACCGGGATGCTGATCCTGACCAGTGACGGGGCGCTTGCACACCGCCTGATTACCCCCGGCAAAAATGTCGGGAAGACGTATGAGGCGCTGGTGGACGGACCGTTTACGGAGGAAATCCGGGCCCGGTTTGCCGCGGGCATTCATGTGGAGGATGCGGATGGCACCTTTGATGCCAGGCCCGCAGAGGCGACCCTTCTTCGCATGGAGGGGACGGAGAGCCTTGTCCGGGTAAAGGTGACGGAGGGGCGGTATCATCAGGTAAAGCGGATGTTTTCGGCGGTGAATCTGACGGTGCTCCGGCTGAGGCGGACCAGGATCGGCGGACTTTCGCTGGACCCCGCCCTGCAGCCGGGGGATTTCCGGGAACTGACGGAGGCGGAGGTGGCCCTGCTTGAACAGCAGGAGACAGGCGGGTGAAAAAATGGCAGAGCATTATTATACGCAGAATCCGGAGAGTGCACACGAGTACCGGAGATTTACCGTGGAGGCCTTTGGACGGCAGCTGGAATTTGAAACCGATGCGGGGGTATTTTCAAAGGAACACATAGATCCCGGCAGCCGGTTGCTGTGCGATTCACTGCCGGAGGAGATGGAGGGACGCGTGCTGGACATGGGCGCCGGATGGGGCGCCATGAGCGTGCTGATCCTGGCAGGCCATCCCGGGCTTGAGCTGACCATGGCGGAGATCAATGAACGGGCCCTGGACCTTGCCAGAGCGAACCTTAAACGCAACGGCATGAGCGGACAGGCCATTGTCTCAGATGGCTTCAGTGCAGTGGAGGGAATGTTTGAAAACATTGTCACCAACCCGCCGATCCGGGCCGGAAAAGCCGTGATATACGGGATGTTCCGGGATGCGAAGGAGCATCTTGTTCCCGGCGGATGCCTGTATCTGGTGATTCGCCGGCAGCAGGGGGCGGAAAGTGCCGGAAAGTACCTGAAGGAACTCTACGGGGATGTGGAAGTGGTCCGAAAGAAAAGCGGGTATGTGGTTTACAGATGCAGGAAAGGATGCTGAACATGCAAAAATTTGACAGTGCGTACTTTGATGCCGGCATTGAGCGCCGGGGAACGGAATGCGTCAAGTGGGATGCCATGGCAGAGGAGACGGGTGACCCGGAAATGATTCCCATGTGGGTAGCGGATATGGATTTTCCGTCGCCGCCGGCCATTCAGGAGGCCATTGGCCGGGTAGCGGCACAGGGAACCTGGGGATATACTCGAAACGGGAAAGATGATGCGGCGGCCCTTTGCGAATTCTGGTCAAGGCGCCATGGGATTTTCATTACGGAGGATCAGGTTCTGCTCAGCCCCTGTGTGGTAAGCGGAATTCGAATTGCCATTCAGACCCTGACTCAACCGGGGGAGGCGGTCCTGATTCACACACCGGTGTACGGTCCGTTTTACGATTCCATCCGACAGACCGGGCGGCAGCTGGTGGAAAGTCCGCTGGTAGAGGAAAACGGCAGGTGGCAGATCGACTTTGCCGGAATGGAGGCGGCAATGGACCGGGAGCAGGTAAGGGCGGTCCTTTTCTGCTCGCCGCACAATCCCTGCGGACGCGTCTGGACAAAAGGCGAGATGCAGAGAGTTCTGGAAATGTGCAAAGCGAAAAATGCCGCCCTGATTGTGGATGAGATTCACGCGGACTTTGTCTACGGTCCGGCCGTGCATACCTCCGTTCTTTCCCTGGCCGGGAAAGAGGACAGGATCGTCATGCTGTGTGCAGCAAGTAAGACCTTCAACGTTGCCGGACTTCAGCAGAGCAGCATGGTTTCAAAAAATCCGGAGATTGTGAAGCGACTGAAGGAACAGCGGGACTGTGCCGGAATTACCTTCGGAAATCCCTTTGCCCTGGCGGCAACCCGGGCAGCCTATAGGGACTGTGATGCGTGGCTGGACGGCCTGATGCAATATCTGACCGGAAACCGGGATCTGGTCATGGCGCATGCGGCAAAGTGGCCGGGTGTCCGCATGACGGAGATGGAGGCCACGTATCTGATGTGGCTGGACTGCCGGGCATTGAACATGCCGCAGGATAAGCTCCTTGAACAGCTCCGGGCAGCCCATGTCTATGTGACGGACGGGCGGTTCTTCGGGCCTGCGGGGGATGGGTTTATCCGCCTGAACATCGGCTGCCCCAGAGCACAG
The DNA here is from genome assembly GCA_017460325.1 of Clostridia bacterium. Taxonomy (GTDB): domain Bacteria; phylum Bacillota; class Clostridia; order Christensenellales; family Aristaeellaceae; genus Ventricola. The sequence goes on from JAFUBF010000309.1 coordinate 3,521, forward strand.
GTGGAGGCGGCACTGAAACAGATGGACCAGGTACTGGCAAAATAAGGCATCCCCGGATCCGGGGTGTCAGGGGATAAAACGGACAAAAAGGACAGTGGCCAAACAGGACCGCTGTGCAGGTGGAAGAAAGGAAGATAGCTATGAAGGAGAATCCGAAACTGGAGGCGGCACTTGAGGCTTTGCATGAGGATATGCTGGAGACGCTGGGCAGATGGGTGCGGATTCCCAGCGTGAGGGGTGAGGCGGCGGAAAACGCGCCTTTCGGACCGGAGGTTCGCAGAATGCTGGACACGGCGGTGAGTGACATTCGCCGGCTTGGAATGAACCCCAGGGACATTGACGGATACTGCTGTGATGCGGAGATCGGTGAGGGAGAGGAAACCATTGCGGTTCTGGCACACCTGGATGTGGTGCCGGAGGGCGACGGGTGGCTGGATGAGCCTTACGGGGCCGTGATTCGTGAGGGCCGGATGATCGGCCGGGGAACCTCGGATGACAAGGGACCTGCCGTTGCCGCTCTGTTTGCCATGAAAGCGCTGCTTGAGGCAAAGGTGCCGCTGCACAAAAAAGTCCGGCTCATTCTCGGGTGCGATGAGGAGTGCGGAATGGAGGACCTTGTCCATTATGAAAAGGTGGTGGGTCTCCCGGATTTCGGCTTTTCGCCGGATGCCAGCTTCCCGATGATCAACACGGAAAAAGGCATTACGGCCATGGAACTGAAGGCCGATGTAACAGATGAACGTCTCATTTCCATTGAATCCGGAACCCGGAGCAATGTGGTTCCGGGACAGGCGGTCGCACTGATCCGGGGGGATTTCCGCGCGGCAGCCGCGGAGGCGTTTGAGTGTGACAATGAGGCCTGTGAAATTGAGACCTCTCTTGAGGAGGGGAATACGCGCATCCGGATTACCGGAATTCCGGCGCACGCGGCCAATCCGGACCTGGGGGTCAATGCGGCCAAACTGCTGCTTATGGTGCTCTCCAAACTGGGAATTGGCGGATTGGCTGTTCAGACACTCTACGACACGACCGGCAGCGAAAACGAGGGCCACGGACTGGGCATCGCGGGCGCGGACGAGGTATCCGGAAAGCTGACCATCAACCTTGGGCTGCTCTCCGTTCGGGAGGGGGTACTGAGCGTGACCTATGACTGCCGTTATCCGGTTTTGTTTAACGGGCAGACGGTTCGCAGCATGGTGGCCCTGGCCCTGCGGGATGCCGGCTTTGTCATGGAGCCCGGCCGGGATTCCGTTCCGCATCATGTGCCGGAAACATCCGGGCTGGTTCAGAAAATGATGAAAGTGTACAATGACATCATGGGGACGGAGGATCATCCCTATGCCATTGGTGGTGGAACGTATGCACGTCACCTGAAAGAGGGCGTCGCCTTCGGCATGCTTTTCCCGGAGGAACCCGGTCTTGAGCATCAGCCCAATGAGAGCATTGACATTGAGAACTTTTATAAGGCAGCGCGAATCTATGCCTATGCCATTGCGGCGCTGTGCGAGTAAATAAAGAAAAACCGGGAACGACAGAGGCCGTTCCCGGTTTTTTTCTGTCCGGGCAAATCCGGAGGGAGCTGTGCTCAGTCCGGGTAATCCAGATAGTAGTATTTATAGGCATTGATGATCTGCGTATCCTTATATTCGCGAACCCGCTTGAAATCATACCGGTAATTCTGGTGGACGTGGCCGTGGATGAAATACCGGGGCCGGTACTTGTCCATAAAGCGGATAAAGCAGGAGAAGCCGGTATGGCAAAGGTCCGTATCATCCCCCATATGGTATGCGGGGGCGTGGGTAAGCAGAATGTCCACGCCTTTTTTTCGCCAGAGTTTGAACCGGAGCGCACGGATCCGTTTGCTCATCTGCTTTTCCGTGTACTGATTGATTCCCATGTTATAGCGCATGGAACCCCCCAGACCCAGAATCCGTATGCCGTTCCACGTATAGATGGTATCCTCAATGCATTCACAGCCCTCCGGCGGGTGCTGTCCATACCGGTCATCATGATTGCCGTGGATGTAGAGGATGGGCGCATTGGTGAAGCAGGTCAGAAAGGAAAGATAGGAAGCGGGGAGATCCCCTGCCGAGAGAATCAGATCGACTCCTTCAAGCCGGCGCCGGTCCAGGTGTTCCCAGAGCATGGGATCTGCTTCATCAGCTAATATAAGGATCTTACTCATTGTTTTCTGTGCCTTCACTTGACGGATCGGAGGATTCCGTTGCCGCGCGGATTCCCTGCAGCGTGACCAGATTGGTCGCGGCTGGGTTGAGCTGATCGACTTTGGGAATGGTGCCTATGACATTGTCTGCCAGATAGTCCATGAGGATAATGTCCTGAGGGGTGAGTGCCTCATCCTGATCGATGCGCAGGGTTCCGTTCTGATCGTACTGCGGTCCGACAAAGGGCAGGAAGGCTTCGGAGCGGATGCGTTCATGGAGGAGATCCACCAGACGCTTGAGACGAGCGGGAACACGGGAGGAACAGAACAGATCAATGGCACCGGTGGCCATGCCCATGTAGTAGGCCATGGCGCGGTCGGCGTGCTGCTCGCCCTCCTCAGACCATGCACCGCTCAGGATGCTGCGCACAATTCCCTCGTACAGCTTTGACCAGTTCCAGGCGGGCATGGCCAGGTTTCTGGCTTTGTCGCCGGGGACCTTTTCATACAGGCCGAAGGTGCGGTACTCAAGAAGCGGGGCGGAAATGTCCCGGCTTGAGATAATCCGGACATCCTGCGCCGTCAGGGCTTCCTCCGGGTTGTGCCCGGGGAGAGTGGACCAGTCGAGATACACCTTTGCCCGGGGATTGGTCATCTGTGCGCCGATGGCGAATGCGTTAATGGAGGCGGGAACGCCGTAAATGGGATAGTCGGCAATGTACCCGATTTTGTTGTTGTCGGCCATGGCGCCGGCAATGGCACCGAGGATAAACTTGGCCTCGTAAATGCGCAGATAGTAGGACCGGACATTGTGATAGCTGGCCAACAGCGAGCAGTTGAGAATCCGGGCCTCGGGATGCAGGGCGCTTTCATGAATGCAGGCATCCAGGAAAACGGGGGAGGCGGCGAAAATGGTGGTATAGCCCTCATTGATCAGGGATTCGATGGCCTCCGTGGCTTCATCCATGGTGACATCCGGCTTGGCCACGGTTTCCACCTGGGATTCAAACGTGTTCTCGGTGGCTTTTCGGGCCAGTTCGTGCCAGTAGGTCCATCCGGAACGCTCCGGGGAGCTGTTGTAAAGGAATGCACATTTGAGGGTCCTGGGCGGCCGGTGGAGAACGGACTGAATGAGGCTGGGTTTTTCCTCGGAGGGCTGCGAAAGAAGAGCAGCCGGCTTTCCGGCCTCAGCCACGTTGTATTCGGAGCGGATTTTTGCGATGTCCTGAATGATCTGGCTGGGTGTCCGCTTGCAGGCCTCGGCATAGGAGAAAATCTCCAGATATAATAGGAAAGCATCGCTTGCGGAGAGGCGCCGGTTTCCCTCTGCCTTCAGGTAGGCCTGCTGGAACCGGTAGAAGCAGGAACGGATATCACTGATCATGTCCTCCGGCCATTTTTCGCCTTCCTTCATGCCGACTTCGTTCCGGAGACGCGCATAATACCCCTCATGGGAAAAAAGAATATAGTCGATCCGGGTGTCTTTGAAAAAGCTGAGGAATTCGCAGTAAACCCGGTACCGCTGAGAATCTTCCTTTTCCGGAAGAACCCGCGTCACCTCTGCCTCAATATTGAGAGAGCCAAGCTGACGCATGACGCTGACGCGCTTGTTTCCTTCGACAACATAGAAGTGGTTGTAATATTCCAGTGCCTTGATGGGCTGACGCAGGCCGTCCTCGAGAATCCCGTCATAGAGATCTGCCCATTTCATGGCAAATTCGGATTCGGGCTCCAGAAGCGGATAAAAGCTGCGGGAAAAAGCGGTGGTTCTGCCGCGGGTAGCGGTTCCCTCAACCAGTTCCATGGGAATCTGGCACAGGCCCAGATTTGCCTGGGGACGCTGATTCATTTCCGGAACAATTTCCGCAAGAACGGGAAGATAGGGGTCTTTATCCTGAATGTGAAGCAGGTGCGCCTCGCGTGTTCCTTTTTTCCATGCTTCAATATAATCGTTTATAGCCAATTAGATAATCTCCTTTATATACGGTGCGCGGTCTGAGACCGCTGTACGTTGATGGTGTCCGGGTGCCTCCTGATGTGCGGGAGGGCCGTTTTCAGTTTCCCGGTTCGGAGGGGGCTGGGAATGACAGACTATGTGCCACCGGCTCATGCAGTCTATGCGGCTTATCTGCCCGCGTGGACGCTGTCCGCCATGAACAGATCCGTCCGGTTTTTCCGCCGGGATGAACCATTCACCCGGTATTTCGTCGGGGTCCTGATTCGGATGGAATTATAACAGAGATAATGACGAAAAAGAAGAGCGGGAGCGAAAATTGAGAGGTTTCGGGCACGGTCCGGCCTGCCCGGAAGGCTATTTCAAAGTTTTTGAAAAAGAATTTTGTTCGGGAAAACAGGAGAAATCGGCCTCCGTGAAACATCAATGATTCACGAAGACCGGTCCATTCCCGAACGATGCCCCGAAAACCGAGGTGGGAATGTTCGGAAATTGCTGTTTTCGGCCTGAAAATCCCTGAAAAAAAGGTGTTGACAGCCCATTAGCCCTGAGGTATAATGCGCAAGCTGTCAGCGGAACGGGCCACAACGCACCGAACCGCGGGCATGATCCTTGAAAACGATACAGAAATGAAGAACGCGGAACAGCCAAGCTACCCGGCGAGGCTGTTCAAGAAAAGACAGTCAATTCGTAAATGAGTAGTAAACCCTGTCAGGGAAACCGAACAGGATTTAATAAAGGGTTAAACATGAGAGTTTGATCCTGGCTCAGGA
>JAFUBF010000310.1 GCA_017460325.1 Clostridia bacterium
CCCGCCGAATGCTTGACTGCAAATGCAAAAGAGCTATGGAGAAAATCACATAATCCTGGTACTCCCGGGAGAAAACCAGGGAGCAAGAACAAGCCAAAGATCTAATTATCATTTTGTGTAGAAAAAACTCCAAAACTGGGATTTCATGGGCGGCTCCCTTCCGTTTTCTCAGGGTTCACATGTTCAGGGAAATAATCTGTTCCGCGCAGCGGATTCCGTCGACGGCGGCGGAGGTGATTCCGCCGGCATAGCCGGCGCCCTCGCCGCAGGGGAAAAGGCCGGCGGCATCCACACTCTGAAAAGTCTCCGTACGGGGCAGGCGGACCGGGCAGGAGGACCTTGTTTCCGGCGCGGTCAGGACGGCATCCGGGTGGTCAAAGCCACGCAGTTTGCGGGCAAGGAGCGGAATGGCCGAGCGCAGGGCGTCCGTAAACAGGGGAGGATAGAGCCGGTCCAGATCCGTATAGGTGACGCCGGGCAGATAGCTGGGCTGAACGCTCCGGGGTGCCTGACTGGGCACCTGGCGAAGGAAGTCCCCCACCAGCTGCGCCGGAGCGCGGCCGCTGCTGCCGCCCAGCAGGAAGGCCTTCTGTTCAATGGCCCGCTGCCAGTACATGCCGGAAAGCGGCGAGCTGTCCGGAAAATCCTCCGGTGCAATCCCGACCAGGAGGGCGCTGTTGGCATTCCGGTCATCCCGGGCGTAGCGGCTCATGCCGTTGGTGACAATGGTATCTTTTTCACTGGCGGCGGCAATGACAGAGCCGCCGGGGCACATGCAGAAGGTATAGACGCTGCGCCCGTCGGGCAGATGAACCGCCAGCTTGTAATCTGCCGCGCCCAGCTGGGGCGGACAGTGTCCGTACTGGGCGGCATTGATCAGGGCCTGCGGGTGTTCAATCCGCACCCCCATGGAAAAGGGCTTCCTGACCAGAGTAAAATGGTCCCCGTACAGGGACTCAAAGGTATCCCTGGCACTGTGCCCGATAGAAAGAACAACGAAGTCGGTTTCAAGCGTCCGGGTCTGTCCCTCCGATTCGTATTCGACACCTCGGATGTGTCCATCCTCCCGGATGAGACGGGTCATTCTTGACTCAAAGCGGACCTCGCCGCCGAGGGAACAGATGTGTTTCCGAATCCGTATGATGCAGTCGGCCAGACGGTCCGTGCCGATGTGCGGTGTGGCGTCATAGAGGATCTCCGGCGGCGCCCCGAAACGGACCAGGATATGGAGGACCGCCTGAATCCGCGGATCCTTAATGCCGCTGTTCAGCTTGCCATCTGAAAAGGTGCCGGCGCCGCCTTCCCCGAACTGGACATTGGACACGGGGGAAAAAGCGGGAGCTCCTTCCGTAAAGTAGGCCTGCACATCCCGGGTGCGCCGGCGGGCATCCCGGCCCCGTTCAAGGACGATGGGACGAAGACCGGCCTCCGCCAGCCACAGGGCGGAGAAGATCCCGGCAGGTCCGAACCCGATAACGACCGGTCTGGTGGGTGAGGAAACCTGCGGGATGACCGGGGGCACAAAGGGCGTGACGCGGCTTACCTCATTTTCCGGGAAGAGGCGAAGACAGCGCTCCTCTTCTTTGGCCGGACTCAGTGTCAGGTCCAGGGAGAGGGCAAAGCAGATGTCGCTCTTCTTCCGTGCATCCACGCTCTTTCTGGCAATGCGGCAGGTGCTGACAAGGTCCGGCGAAATCCGGAGCTTTCGGGCCGCCAGTGCGGGGAGGCTGGCCTCGGTATAATCAAGGGGGACTTTCAGGTTGTGTAAACGAATCATGTGGGATCTCCATTCTGACTGGCACTTGCCATGGCATCTGCGGCAGCCAGGCCGCAGGCAAAAGCAAAATGCAGATTGTATCCGCCGCAGGGACCATCAACGTCAAGCAGTTCGCCGGCCACGTAAAGACCGGGGAGGACCTCCAGGGTGCGCGGATTGACAGAGGCGAGGCTGAGACCGCCCCGGGTGACCTGCGCATGCTCAAATCCCAGGGTGCCGGTTACGGTCAGCGGAAAAGCGGTCAGGGCCGAACACAGGCGTGACTTCTCCTCCCCGGAAACGTTGGCAGGCTGATCCGGCCGGAGACCGGCGGCTTTCAGGATTGTTTCCGTCAGGATGCGCTGGAATACGCCGGTAAAGCAGGTGCCAAGCGAACCATCGCCCCTGTCACGGAGCCTGGAATCAAGCCAATCCGGCACCATGTTCGGTGTCAGTTCCGGCAGCAGATTGATCCGGACCTGTACGGTGTGACCGGAACGGAGGGCGGTGGCGGCTGTGCCGGACAACTGAAAGACGCAGACCCCGCTGATGCCGTAATCGGTAAAGAGCAGTTCACCGGTCTCCTGCAGGTCAGGGGTTCCGTCTACCAGAAGCGTTACTTCGGCCCGGGTCCGAAGCCCCTTGAGGGCCGGAAGCGCCGGACGGGTTCGCACCTGAACCAGGGCGGGACTGGCCGGTGTCAGCGGCAGCGAGAGTGCGGCCAGGAGAGCGGCCCCGGAACCATCACTGCCGGACTTCGGGGCAGCAGAGCCGCCTGCAGCCAGGAGGGCATACCGGGCATGGAACCGCTTTCCCTCCCGGGACCGGGCAACCCAGGTGCCATCCGATTCCCGGCCAAGGGCCGTGATTTCCGTGTCGGTGACCAGGGTGATATTGGGCGCGTCAATGGCCTGCCGCAGGGTGTCCAGCACGGAGGCGGCGGTCATGGTTCGGGGGTAGATCCGTCCCTCCTCGGAGAGGGTCATCAGGCCCAGAGAATGGAAAAACGCAAGAACCTTTTCCGGGGGAATGACCTGATACAGTTCCCGGACAAAAACGGCACCGTGCCCGTAGAGGGAGGCGGACATCTGCTCATTGGAAAGGTTGCAGCGTCCGTTGCCGGTGCTGAGGAGCTTTTTTCCCACCCGGGGATTTCGCTCAAGGAGCAGTACCCGTACGGGATGACCGGCCAGCCTGGCGGCGGCAGCCAGCCCCGAGGCGCCCCCGCCCACGATGAGAACATCATAGGACATGAGTTGTATTCCTTTCAGAAAAAACGTATACTGTTTGGGAAAGCCCGGCAGAGCCGGGCCGGATATGGAGGATAAAATGCTTGAAACAACGCTGTGTTACCTGCAGGAATCGGACCGGGTGCTGATGCTGCACCGGGTCAGGAAGGAACACGATGTGAATGAGGGAAAGTGGATCGGGATCGGCGGAAAGCTGGAACCGGGGGAGAACCCGCAGCAGTGCATGCTGAGGGAATTCCGGGAGGAAACCGGCCTTACGCTGACCCGCTGGCAGTACCGGGGCATCGTCAACTTCCAGTCGGAGGACTGGGTGGAACGGATGTACCTGTTTACGGCGGATGCCTGTGAAGGCCAGATTACCGGGAACTGCGCGGAGGGCGACCTTTGCTGGATAGAGCGCGACCGCCTGATGGACCTTTCTCTCTGGGAGGGCGATCGGGTGTTCCTTTCGCTCCTTGAACGGGATGAGCCGCTTTTTTTGCTGGACCTGCAGTATTCAGGGGAGCACCTGATTCGCGCGGTCCTGAACGGCCGTGAGTTGCCCCTTTGACACTGGCCGCTTTCTGTTGCCTGCGCTGCTGTTTGAGCACGGCAAATTCATGGGCACTGCGCTGGCCTTCCATGGGCACAAGGCAGTTCCGCCCTGTGCCGATCAGGTCCTCCCGATGAGCCTTTCTGAGGGCTTCCCGGACCAGAGCATAATTCTCAGGCCGGCGGAACTGAAGCAGCGCCCGCTGCATGGCCTTTTCATGGGGATCGCGGGGGATGTACACCGGTTTCATGGTCCGGGGATCCAGCCCGGTATGGAACATGCAGGTGCTGAGGGTTCCGGGGGTGGGATAAAAGTCCTGCACCTGCTCCGGCTGGTGATTAATATCCCGCAGGTATTCGGCCAGTTCAATGGCGCAGGAAAGGTCACTGCCGGGATGGGAGGAAATCAGGTAGGGGACCAGGTACTGTTTCCTGCCCAGCTGACGGTTCGTTTCTGCATACCTGGCACAGAAGGCGTCATAGATGTCCCGGCCGGGCTTGCCCATAATGGCCAGCACCCGGGGACTGACGTGCTCCGGGGCCACTTTCAGCTGTCCGCTGACATGGTACTCGCACAGTTCCCGGAGAAACGCATCCGAGGAATCGGCCATGATGTAATCATAGCGGAGACCGGAGCGGACAAAGACCTTTTTAATTCCGGGCAGGCGGCGGATCTCCCGGAGCAGCTGAATATAATCTGTATGATCCACCTTCCGGTTCGGGCAGGGCTTTGGAAAAAGGCACTGCCTGTTTTTGCATGCGCCGGCTTTCAGCTGTTTCTGACAGGCGGCATGCCGGAAATTGGCTGTGGGCCCGCCGACATCGTGAATGTATCCCTTGAAATCCGGCATTTTCGTAATCGCCTCCGCCTCCCGCAGAACGGACTCATGGGAACGGCTGGTGACAATGCGCCCCTGCAGGAAGGTGATGGCGCAGAAGGAACAGGAACCGAAGCAGCCCCTGGTGTGAGCGATGGAAAAGCGGACCTCTTCAATGGCGGGCACACCGCCTGCCGCGTCATAGTCCGGG
>JAFUBF010000311.1 GCA_017460325.1 Clostridia bacterium
GGATTCTGTCCGAAACCGCCGCTTGCCAGCAGCACCGCTTTTCCCGTAAACGTGATCTCCCTTCCGTCAGAAGCCCTGGCAGCAACGCCGGTTATTTTTCCGTTGTCGTCCTGGATCAGAGACACCGCTTCGGTATTTTTGTAGACCTTAACCCCGGTCTTTTCAAGCCGCTTCTCAATCGCATTGATCATGGTAATGGCGGTAGAGCCATCCGCTGTGGCACTGACCATGTAATAATTCTGCGACCGGTTTCTGTCATCGCCTGAAATGTTGACCGAGAATTCCACCCCGAGATCCGAGAAATAGTCAATCGTCTCTCCGGAGGCATTGATGAAGGCGTCTACCAGTTCCTTCCGGTTCAGGTCATTCATGTGAAGCGCCTCAATGTCCTCAAAACCGGTCGGCGCATTCTGATAGGCCTCGCTTTCCAGCTGAACCCTGGAATTGTACGCATTGATCCCGTTCGCAGCGGCAACGGTATTCCCGCCCAGGACGCCGCTTTTCTCCAGCAGAATCACAGATGCGCCTGCTTCCGATGCAGTCACCGCAGCGGTCATTCCGGCAGCGCCTCCGCCGACAATGATAAGATCCGCTTCCAGCACATCGTAATCCGTCGCTTCCACGGAAACCGCTTTTCCGCCTTTGAACAGGTTCACATCTGCACCGGCCAAATTCAGCGCCTGCCCCGCGGCTTTCAGAAACGCATCATGACTCATTGTTGCGCCGGATGTCGCGTCGATGTTCAGCGTCTGATTCGCGACGACTTCCTCTGTCAGCCGGGCAATCTCAACATCCCCAAGTCCGGGCGTTTCCGCGTGTTCAGCGGCAATCCCGGTGATCTTTCCCTCCTCATAGGTAACCGTAACCTTTACCATGTCATTCTTGCCCATTGCCTCAGCAGTATATTCATCCGCCATTGCCAATGACAGACTCAGACAAAGGAAAAGCATCAGAATCAGGGCCCCGTATTTCTTCATGTGAAGAACCTCCTTCCGTTTTCCCCGATGAAAAAACACGATACATGCGTGGTTTCGTGCCAGTACGAATCGCACATGTATCGTGTCCGTTCACAAGATACAGAATTTCTGCCGGGTTGTCAATGGGCAATCTCGCTCCTCAAAGGTGCCCCGTCATCCGGTAAGGCGAAGCCTTTCAGGGACCATCTGACAGGAGAATCCTGGGGCCTCCGTCTCCAGCCACTCCAGCCACTTCGTCCCGGTTCCCCTCATGCGCCAGTTGATATATTTCCCTTTCCTGTGATAAAATAGAGGCAAAGAGCAGGGGGTGAATTCATTGTACGAAGAAATCCTTCAGGAGAACTGGAGTTTTGAACCATTGACGAATGACGGGATGTTCCACCTGGTGTTTATAAACAACAAAAAAGCGCTCAGATCACTTGTCAGTGCTCTGATAAACATCCCCGAATCAGAACTTGGTGATACCGAGGTTCTCAACCCCATGCAGTTTTCAGATGCTTACAATGCAAAGCTGACTGTTCTGGATTTGCGGGTCCATTTGAACAACAACACGCTTTTGAATATCGAAATCCAGGTGAGAAGATTCCAGGGATGGACAAACCGGACGGTGGTGTATACCTGCAGACAGATAACCGAGCAATCGAACAGGGAAGAGTTTGATTATAAGAACCTGGAGCCGGTGATTCATGTGGCGATCATGGATCATACACTGTTTGAAGATCACAGGCGATTCTTTGCCCGGTATGAGGTGAAAGATGAGGAAGGTTACCTCTACACAGACAAGATTCAGTTCTATGTGATGGATTTGAAAGCGATTGACGAAGCAAGCGAAGAGGATCGGAAAAGCGGGCTTGTTGAATGGGCAGAAGCGTTCAAAGCTCGAAACTGGGAACAGTTGGGAAAGATTGATAACAATGGCGTAAAGGAGGCGGCGAAAGAAATGGAAGCGGTCATGAGCTCACCTGAAAAAAGGCAGTTTGTATGGAACAGCAGGCTGGCTCAACTGGATTATCGTTCGCAAATCAATAGCGCGAAGAGTGAAGGCATCGAAGAAGGTGTAGATCTTTTAGCATCATTGATGGAAGAACTTTACACTTTGGGAAAAATGGAGGAGGCAAAACGAGCAACCGCTGATAAGGCATACAGGGCCAAGCTTTTAGCGCAATACAAAAAAAATCACTCGCATGAACTCACCTGAAAAAAGGCAGTTTGCTTAAAACAGCAGGCTGGCTTAACTGGATTATCGTTCGCAAATTGATAGCGCGAGGTGTGAAGGTCGCGTAGAGGGTTACACAGAAGGAATTACTGAAGGCGAGAATCTTCTTGCATCACTGATAGCTGATCTTGTAGCCTTGAAAAAGACGAAGGATGCAGAGAAAGCAGCCAATGACAAGGAGTACAGAAACAAACTCTATGCACAGTACGGAATCAAGTGAGCAAATAAGCTCACCTGAAGAAAGAGAGCCTGCGTGGAGGCTCAGGCTGGCTCAACTGGATTATCGTTTGCAAATCGATAGCGCGTGGCGTGAGGGTTACGCAGAAGGAATTGCTAAAGGCACGGATCGTCTTGCAGCATTGATGGCAAAACTCTTCTCTTTGGGTAAGATGGAGGAAGTAAAACAAGCAGCCAATGATAAGGAGTACAGGAACAAACTCTATGTGCAATACAACATTTAGTGAGCAAATGAACTCACCTGAAGAAAGAGAGCCTGCGTGGAGGCGCAGGCTGGCTCAACTGGATTATCGTTCGCAAATCAATAGTGCGAGACGTGAAGGTTACGCAGAAGGTTACGCAGAAGGTTACGCGGAAGGTTACGCGGTGGGTTATGCAGAGAGTTACGCAGAAGGAATTGCTGAAGGCGAGAATCGTCTTGCATCACTGATAGCTGAACTTATATCCTTGGAAAAGACGAAGGATGCAGAGAAAGCAGCCACTGATAAGGAGTACAGGAACAAGCTCTATGTGCAATACAACATTTAGTGAGCAGATAAACTCACCTGAGGAAAGAGAGCCTGCGTGGAGGCGCAGGCTGGCTCAACTGGATTATCGTTCGCAAATCGATAGCGCGTGGCGTGAAGGTTACGCGGAGGGGTATGCAGAAGGAATTGCTAAAGGCGCGGATCGTCTTGCAACATTGATGACAAAACTTTATGCTTTGGAGAAAATGGAGGATGTAGTAAAAGCAGCCAAAGATAAGGCATACAGGAACAAACTCTTTGCGCAGTACGGAATCAAACAGGTGGATGGGCTCACCTGAAAAAAAGCGATACTATTTCAATTCAAAAGATATACGGGAGGAGACAGCTTCACACCGGTCTCCTTCCCTTATATCTTTTTTCGCGTGTTGTCAGAGAATGAGTCCGGCATAGAAGTTTCCCTGGCAAAAGGCGTAATGGAAATACGCTTGCGCGTACTGCCGTCCCCATCACGATCAGTGTCTTTCCACGAAAGAGACCCTACAGGGAGCACGCTCAGATCCATTCGCAGAACTTTCGGATGTCTCTTGATTCGTCAGAAAAGGGCTCCCTGAATATTGTGAGATTCACTATCCGACAGAATCTTGAGTTTTTTGTAATTCCTATTCCGATTGAAGGCACATAACATGCTGGGTGACGGATCATCCCAACCGCATCGTCACTCCTGATCTCATTGTTTCTGAAGTCTTCACACATAGAAAATCTACAGGATACGATTTCATCAGGTCGCTTCATACACGAAAATTATGCTCTCATTATTTTCGGACGATATGGTATGTACCGTGAAACATAAAATTCACGCAGAGTAAAGCGCACAACGGGAGCTTTTCCCATGAATCAGATTACTTTCTTTTCATGACCACGACTATCACAGCCAGGATGATTACTGCAGCTATAATCACTATTCCGTCCTCCTATGCATCATAAAAATCATCACGGAAAGAACTCGGATTAAGGCGTATTGATCCATTTTACCGAAAGCCTGCGTCCCATTCCGTTTCCTGTATTTACGACATATCTTTCAAGAAGTACCTTTGCGTTTTCTTTTGCCCGCCTCAGAAGTGCCAGATCATTTTCCGCTTCCCGCCTCATTGCACTCTGCGCCGATGAAAATGCTTCTGTTTTTTCCTTCCCGGTAATCTTTGTAAACCAACCTCTTTCCGTCAGAGGTTCGGTTAACGACTTTTCAGCTGCATATACGTTTATCACCTTCGCATCCGGAACATAGATTTCGACAACTCCTTGTGGATCCGGATCGCTGATTCTTATCAGGCCGGCATCTATCCCGGCCTCAACAATGCCACTATATTCCATCCAAAACTGCTTATAACCTACTTTGGCAAATCCTCCAAAGGGCCACAGTAAAACATCATTGACAAATCTGTTCCCACCATCCGGTTCCTTTTCATACATGACAACATTATGGTAAAAGTTCTTCAATGTGGCCAGTTCACATATGGCATTGACAGATGAATACTCCGACAGATTTACGTACGATGCTTCATTCATCTTGTGAGGAGACACAATGATTCCTATCGCCAAAATACAGCACCCTATGAAAAATAGTATGCTCTCCCTGTTTTTTACGGTGGACATATGATCGTTACCCGGCATTTTCGCTCACATCCTTACGTCATATGGAATTGTCAGTTCCAGGATAAAGCATATCCATCTGCCTTTAAGATAGGATATATCAATCCTTCTATCGTTGCTTTCAGATTTTCCCGGGCGGTACTGATGAGTTCTTCAGATTCCCTCGCCTCATTTTCAGCATCTTCCCTACTACATTTCAACATACTGTCTATTCCAACATCTGCATCCGAAGGTAACAGTGCCATGGACTGCTCATCAACAATTGTCACTTTCAGATCAATCTCCGGCAGAGTGGCTGAAACTACTTTTTGCTCAGGATCAATATCAAATCTTACATTCTTCATATCGATGCCTGCCTTTACAACCGCATTATAGCAAACCCGGCATTGAACCTGTTTTCTGCTTTCGTCCTTATATATTTCAGCAATTCCTCTGTATCTAAATTCTGCTGTCGAAAGTTCCGCAATATCAATTGCGTCCGTCAGTGAAGACGACGTTGTGATACTCGTCTTGCCAGCCTGACCTGGGGAACCAAATCGGAAGAAGTACGAAAGGATAACAAACAGGATGCCCAGACAAATCGCAATACTCCCTGAATGCCTGGTAATAAAGCCTGTGAATCGCTTTATCCAACGTGATTCTTTCATTTTGCCCTCCTCCAAATCGACACGCAACCTGTGGGCCGGTGACATGCAAAAACCGATCTTTCATTGAGATATGCTATCACAAAAAACTCCGAAAGAACAGCCCATTTTTACGTCGTTGATTGTAGCGTTTTTCATTCATTTCCTGCCTTGACCATTCGGCAGGCTGTGCCATTTCCTCTGATTGAATCCCGGAGAAGCGTCCTGGACAGATGTTCCACCGTTTTTCCCCAACTCCTGCATTCTGTCACCCCTTTTCACTGCCCGACATATTTTTCACTCCAAAGAACCCGGTTCTCCGACTGTCCGTCCCTCCTTCCAAATCTCGCCAAAAAGGCAGAAAGTATGGCATCTGCCCCTATGAATCACTGCGCAAATATAGTACAATTTGTACATGGCAAAAGGGTACAAAGAGGATTCTCCCGGTCCGGTGGATACAGTGCAGAAAGTGTGTCAACCGCGAAATGCGGGGCCGGAGACCGAAACACCCGGCCTTTTGCCGCACTGTTCAGACCGGGTCTCCCGGATACAGGGAGTTTTCCTCCTGAGGAGCCGAATCTGAATCAGGCATACTAGGATCTTTCGCGGCCTTGCAGGCCGCAGAGGCGTAGAAATACAGAAAGGAAGGCAGATCAGATGAGCGAATATGATGCCTATCCGCCGACCAGTTTCAACCGGAATGAGGCTCATCAGCATTTCATGCGGGTGGTCTATCAGGTAAATAACATTGCCTGTCTGCTGCAGCAGAATGAGAACGGAAAGATCTCCGTCGTCTTTGTGACACCGGCTTTTTCAAAGATGATGGAGTGCGAATCCGAGGAGGATATCCGGGGCCTCATGGACAGCGAGAATCTGTATCGCAACACCCATGAGGAGGATCGTCCTCTGGTTCAGGCTATGGTCCGGAATCGGGTTGGTCAGGACGGCACGCAGAATCTGACGGTTCGCAAGATCACGAAAAAGGGAAACATCATCTGGTGCGCCATTCACTTTGCCTTCATTAATGACTATGGCCCGCATTACATCTACTGCACCTATACGGATGTTTCCCGTCTCAAGAGGTATGAGCAGCAACTGCAGAGCGTTTATTCCAGTCTGGGGGAAAGTTTCTACCAGACCAACGAGGACTCCCTCGCCCGCCTTCGCGTAAACCTGACCACCAATACCGTTGAGGAAGCCAACGGCGCATCGGCCTTTGTTCCGGATTACGCCTCCCGAAATTACAACGATTCCCTGCGAATCCGCGCCTCCTATCTGCCCATTGCGGAGGAGCGGCAGATCTTTCTGGACACGTTCAGCGCGGAGGCCCTGTCAGGGTCCTATATGGACGGTGTCGTCGCCATAAACCGGGTGCTCTATTCCCGCCTGCCAAACAACTCCGTCTTCTATGTAAAAATCACCGCAAACGTGACCCGTCATCCCCTGACGGGGGATCTTGTGGCCTTCATCACCGAAGAATCGAACAACCCGGAGAAGCTGGCCTCAACCATCAACGGGAAAATCCTGGCCAAGCAGTTTGATCTGGTTGCCTATATCGCCCGGGACATTTACGATGTGGCCATCGGGGATGCCAGCATGATCGAGCACGGGAATATCTTCCCCAAAGTCAAGCATGGCTCGTATCGGGAGTACCTGGAAAATCAGATCATTCCCGCCTTGCCCAAAGATGACACGTATCGCCGGAAGATCCGGGATGCCATGGATCTCAAATACGTCTTTGAGATGTTCAAGGTAAAGGAACCGTACTCCGTGGACATTGAAGTGGATATGGAAGACGGACATTTTTACAAGCGCTTTGACTTCTATTCCGTGGATCCGGAGTCGGAGTACTGCATCGTCCTCAAGACCGATACGACAGCCGTGCGTCTTGAGCAACTGGAGCAGGAGGAACGGAAACGGGAGCTGGAATACAGCAAGCGGGAACTGGCTGACACGGATGAAATCATGGCGGACGCCGGTTTCGGTATATGGCACATCACGCTGGAGGACGGGAAGGCCCCGCGGATGCGCGGCAATGCCAAGATGAAGGAACTGCTCGGCATCAGCGGGCAGGACCTGACGGAAGAGGAGACCTATGACGCCTGGTATTCCCGCATCCCGGAATCGGAGCTCCCCAGCGTACATAAGAGCGTGGGGGAAATGCTCAGCGGAAAGCTTTCCGAAAACACCTACCGGTGGATTCATCCGGACGGGCATGAGATGTATGTAAGATGCGGCGGTGTCGGGAAGCCGGACGAGGAAGGACGGCATCTTCTGCGGGGCTATCACAGTGATGTAACCGAGACGGTTCGTGAGGACCGGATCCAGCGGGACGCCCTGGCAAACGCACTGGTGGCGGCCGAGCATGCCAACAAGGCCAAAACCACTTTCCTCAACAACATGTCCCACGATATCCGGACGCCCATGAACGCCATTGTGGGATTCACCGCGCTGGCCACCTCGCATATCGATAACCGGGAGCAGGTCCGGGACTACCTGAGCAAGATCTCCGTTTCCAGTCAGCACCTGCTCTCCCTGATCAACGATGTCCTGGACATGAGCCGGATTGAGAGCGGCAAGATGACGCTGGAAGAAACGGAAATTCATCTGCCGGACATGATTCACGACCTGCGGACCATCATCCACGCCAATGCCAGTTCCCGGCATCTGGACCTGTTCATTGATATGAAGGATGTCGTCAACGAGAACATCATTACCGACAAACTGCGGCTGAACCAGGTCTTCCTGAACATCCTGTCCAACGCCATCAAGTTTACCCCCAGCGGCGGTCGGATCAGTTTTCTGGTTTCGGAGAAACCCTCTCCGATTCCGGAGCACGCCGTGTTCGAATTCCGCATCAAAGACACGGGCATTGGCATGAGCTCCGAATTCCAGAAGCAGATTTTCGAATCGTTCACCCGGGAGAAGACCAGTACGGTGAGCGGCATTCAGGGGACCGGGCTTGGTATGGCCATCACCAAAAGCATCGTGGATATGATGGGCGGGACCATTTCCGTCAACAGTGAGAAAGGGAAAGGCACCGAGTTTATCGTCACCATCCCCTGCCGTCTGAGCGGTGCCCCCGCTGACCGGGAACTTGTCCCGGAACTTCAGGGTCTCCGGGCACTGGTGGTGGATGATGACACCGATGCCTGCCTGAACGTCTGCTCCATGCTGCGTTCCATCGGGCTGAAATCCGACTGGACCTGTTCCGGCAAGGAGGCGCTGGTCCGGGCGAAGGAGGCTATGACACAGGCAGATGCCTTTGACACATTCATCATCGACTGGCAGATGCCGGACCTGAACGGGATTGAAGTGGTCCGGCGAATCCGAAGCCTGGTCGGCGACGACAGGCAGATCATCCTCCTGACCGCCTACGACTGGGGCGACATTGAGGAGGAGGCACGCACAGCAGGCGTCAACGCCTTCTGTTCCAAGCCTGTCTTCCGGTCCGAACTGACCCGCGTCCTCTCCGCGCCATTCCGGGAGAAACCGAAGGAAAAGGAGCCGGAGAATACCGTTGACTTTACCGGCAGACGCATCCTTCTCGCAGAGGACAATGACATGAACCAGCTGATTGCCCAGGCCATCCTGACGGAAGCCGGTTTTGAGGTGACCATTGCGGGGAACGGAGCCGAGGCACTCCGCTTCATGCGCGAATCTCCCGCCGGAACCTTCGACATTATCCTGATGGACATTCAGATGCCCGTCATGGACGGCTATGAGGCAGCGCGGCTGATCCGGGCCCTTGATGACAAAGTCAAAGCCGACATCCCTATTGTCGCCGTGACCGCCAACGCCTTTGAAGAGGACCGAAAGCTTGCGCTGGAGGCCGGGATGAACGGGCACCTGGCCAAGCCTTATGACATCCCCAAAATGATGGAGACGCTCACGCAGCTTCTATCCTGATTTCGGCAGCCGATGGCTTCTGGTGTGGGCCCGGTGCTCCGCACCGGTTTGTCAGATCATGTCCCCTGTCAATCAGTCGACGCCGAAAGCCAGACAAGCATCCAAGGATCGGGCCCGGTGCTCCGCATCGGTTTACCGGATCATGTCCCCCTGTCAACCAGTCGTGCCGCAAGTCAAGGCAAACGTGAAAGGAGACTACCTTTATGAAATGGCAGTACGCAATAATGCACCTGGATGATATGGTGGCGACAATTGACAGCGAAGGGCTTTGTCAGATACTTTTACCGGACTTTCTTCCATATAACCTCTATTTCGAGGAAAATACTGACATTTCTGTCCGGATTGAAAATCTGAACAACTTCTATTACTGGTGCTCAACCCGTGTACTGACACTGGATCGAACATTTGCCAAGGAAATCCTGAATGCGATTCGGGCCGGCCAGGGACGTACAGACAGAGAACGTGCGAGAATATCACTTTCTTACCGCTGTGTCACTTTGACGGATGTCTTCTGGGTCAAACGTACAGATGAGATGATATCCTTTTCCCAGATCAGTCTTTATGATCATTCCCTGTCGGATGCTTTTGTCGATGTCAGCCTTTTGGGAAAAGCGCTTACTGTACAGAATATGGAATTGCTGAGACCTCTGGACAGTGCCGGTGACGTATCTACTTCCGGCTCCGTTCCCAAAGCCTGGATTCGTCGCAGCGGTGTGTTCTACCTCCTCAAAGATGGGGGACAGCGTGACGTGGAAGCCGAACTGCTGGCCAGCAGAATCGCCCGTTGTTTTGCCGTGAAACAAGTTCTGTATGAACCTGACACGTATCAGGGAACCCCCGTCACCCGAAGTCAGCTGTTCACCTCCACTCAGGAGAGTATCGCCTCTATGGACCAGGTTGATATCTATGCAGCAAACCACGATACCACCCGACAGATATTGGTCGATTCCTGCGATCCATATGGCTATCATATGATGAATCTCGTGGATTATCTGGTCGGCAACACGGACAGGCACTGGGG
Organism: Clostridia bacterium; assembly: GCA_017460325.1. GTDB lineage: Bacteria > Bacillota > Clostridia > Christensenellales > Aristaeellaceae > Ventricola. The sequence goes on from JAFUBF010000311.1 coordinate 10,101, forward strand.
AAACTGGGGATTTCTGATCGATAATCGGACAAATCAGCCACTTCAGCTCCATCCACTCATGGATTTCAACAAATCCTTTCTCTCATACGGTTCAGTGGAGGGGGCAATCTGTCTGACAACCGAAAAACCCATGAATCAGAAAGAAGCCGCCCTGTGGGCCGTCAGGACGGTGGGCCTGAACCAGACGGATGAAGTCCGCCGGGAGTGGTTCCCCGACGACAGCCTCTTTGACCTGTTCTCGCAGAGGCTCAGCATCGTCCGCGCCGCAGCAAAATGAAGGCCTCCCAAGGTCCCCGGACACAGCAAGGCGTCCTGGAAATTCCAGGACGCCTTGCTGTGTCTTTGGCATTGAGAAAAACCGTACACCTGTCGCTCCGGGCCGGTGCTGAACGGACGATGCCCGTCGGGCATCGTCCGCATCTCAGTATGGAATTACCAGAGGAGAAGACGATCCTCCGGTGCCAGGTACATGGTGTCGCCCTCTTTCACCCCGAAGGCCTGCAGGAACTCATCGAACTGCTGGACCGTCACGTTGGTATCGAGGAAGGCGGTGGGATGATGGTCGCGGCCCATGATGTACTCCAGTTCATATTCCGGCGTACACAGCGTGGGACTCATCCTGGCCCGCGCCAGAAAAAAGGTCCGGTAGTCAAAATTCTCCTGTTTGGCCGCATAGCAAAGACGCGCCTGCATGCTGCAGATCTCGGCCAGGGCCTCCTGCATGCAGATCGCCCCGATCACCTGCTGTCCCTCCCAGATGGAGATCCCGTCAAAGTACTTCTCAATCCGGCCGCAGCGCCGCGTATACTCCTTCAGTTCATCCGGCGTTAACAGGTAATCGTCCACCCATTCGGCACTGGCATCCAGGTAAATGCTCCCCGGGTCGAGGGCGTGCCCCAGTTCGTGAAATATGACATATCCGGTGGTGCCGCCCATGAGCTCCTCCAGGGTCATTTTGCCGGCCAGATAGTCGGCCACATCACTCTCACATACGCTGGCATCCACGTGGAAGCTGTTGGTAAAAGCATCATAGGCACCCCCGCCCTCAATGAGGGAGGGCATCGTCCACAGACGGTCATCGATTTCCGTCCCGGTGAGATCGGCATTGCGGGCGATGTCATTCAGCCAGATAGCCCGGCGCACACCGTAGTAATCAAGGCCTGTCAGTTCCAGACCGGAATAATCCTCCCAGACATCCGGGTAAACCAGGTTCAGGGTAATGACATCCAGTTTCCCGGTCAGCCGCTCTCTGGTTGCCTCAGAGAGCTACGGACAGGCGCTGACGATCTCCTTGTGGGACTCAACCGCCTGTTTGCTGAGAGTCGTGACAAACTCCTTGACGGGTGCCAGATTGTACGCTTCCACATAAACCTGCCCCACCAGTGTGGGAGCAATTGTCGTGGCCAGGTTTACCCCCGTCTCCTCAATGGTTCCGTTGCGCTCGGGCATCGTGAGGGAGCAGTGCAGGACATTGACGCCGTAATCGGCCACCCAGACATTAAACGCTTCGGTATCCAGCCACCCGCTGGCCTCCAGGACATAGCCGCAGATGAAATAATTACGCAACTGGTCAAGGTTCTCATCGGTGTAGAGTTCCCCAATGGCAACAATCGTGCCCGGCTCGTTCACCCGGAACACGTCCGCCTTTCCATAGCCCCGGACCTCTGCCAGCCGGCGCAGAGGGAAGCGGCCGGCAAGCGGTTCCAGCTCATCCATGGACATCGTTCGGCGCCCGTCCTCTTTTCCCTCCGTCAGCCGGAGAATCTTCCTTTCCAGGTTAAGGCGCCCTTCAAACGCCTCTTTTGCCTCTTCCTCGGTATAGCCAACACGCATGAGGATGTTTCGCACAAGGGCAGCTCTTGTCCGGTACTGACTGCTGTCCGGGTCGACGCTGAGAACGTCCATCCCCAGTGTATTCACGGTAGACCCGAATGTTGCCTCCGACATGGAGACATATGTCACCCAGCGGTGCTCATTGTAATCCATGGTGTTGTTTACCCGGATGAGTGTCGGAACGCCCGCACTTCTGTCAGGATCCAGGAGGAAGGCACTGAGTCCGTCAAGATCCGAAATGGAACGCAGGTCCTCTATGACCCGCCGGGCGGGTTCACACCCGGCCCGGTCACGTGCCTGCGTGTCCACAAAAGCCCTGAACAGCAGCTACGCCTGATGTGCATCATGGCCGGTACATGTCGCACCCGCCAGAGCAGCCTGCACCTTTTCCCTGCCCGCGGCAAAGACGTCGTAGTCCAGGGTCGGTGATCCTTCCGGAATCTCAGATGAAAGGATCCAGTCCCTGTTGGCATAGAGATAGAAGTCTTCTTTCGGCGATGTTGGCGTATCGGCCGTCACGTTTCCGGCAATGCACGAGTCGATCCACGGCCGGCCGCCCGTCAGGTCCTCCGGAATGGGCGGCAGAGTCATGTCCATCTCCTCTGCCCGTCCTGGGCCCGTAAAGGCCAGCAGCAGACAGAAGATACAGACCGACAGAAAAACAAATCCCCGGTTCCGCACCGCTTTATACATCCCTGTGTCCTCCCTGTCCTGTTAC
>JAFUBF010000312.1 GCA_017460325.1 Clostridia bacterium
AGGGGTCGGTTCTGTGTCTCCAAAACAAGAACATAAAAACAGAGACGAAAAGGGACTGTCCCTTTTCGTCTCCCCATAATGTCAAGTCTTAAACGTTGATTTTCCTGAATTTTTTCCCATCAGCTTCATACAGATGAGCCGCAACTACAGACATTTCCTGCATCAATGTGCGGAAAATAGTGGTTTCAGGGTGAAACGAATACAAACGTCGTTCTAATCGTTTGTGGCCGCGTTCAATCCCTCTTACCGCTACGGCAGCAACTCTCCCATTCCAACAGGGTCACCGGAGATCCGGGCCCTCACTACCTTCGTTCTGCCTGTCCATAGCCTGGGTGTCAGCGATACTCACTTGCGAGGTCATGCCCCATGCCGAAAACTTTGCTGACTGCTGGCTCACCTGTATGAAACTGACGGAAATCTGCTTTTGCCCAGCACCCTGACGGGCGGACGTTACCTGGACTTCAGTCTGCCTGAATTATACCGACGGAACATGATACCGGGAGGAAGAGGAGTTTGCCGTGCGGCCAGGGGGGAAGGAGGGAACGCCCTTCCCCCCTGAAGAGCATATAGCAGCGCAAACTTCCCGCAGCATAGAACCTGGTATCAGGCTGCGTCCTTCTCCGGCCTGCGGATGTCCCGAAGCAATCGTTCCGGATCATATGCGGCTCCGGTTCGTACCATCCCATAAAACACCCGGATGATCTTTCCGGCTACTGCCATCAGGGACTGCATCTTCTTCAGCGGGTTATCCTTCCGAGTAGTAAAGTACTGGTGAATTGCCCGGAACTCCTGGTTGTTCCTAACAGCACTCATCGCAGCCTGGAAGAGGACCCAGCGAAGGCGGTTCCTTCCTCTCCTGCTGATACCTGGAAGCCCCTTCCTCTTTCCAGAGCTGTTCTCCACCACGGCCAACCCGGCCAGCTTTTGGATCTGCTTCGGATCGTCAAACCGATCAATTGCTCCTACCTCTGCAAAGAATCCCATTACTGTAAAGTATCCAATCCCCGGGATCGCAAGAAGATTGTCTGCGCAGGGAATCTCGTGAACCTTCCGCTCGAGCATCTCCTCGATCACTTCAAACTGATGAGCAAAGTGATCATAATCCTCCAGCAGTTGCCACAGTTCCAGACGAGCCGCCTCATTTGCTGTCTTTTCGCCGATACTTTGCTCAGCCAGGGCTACCAGGGTCGTTGCCCGCTTTTTTCCTGCGCCATGTATCTTCGCATCGCGCCAGATCTTCTCGATACCCTCTACCCCAAGTTCTATGATGTCCTTTGGAAGCGGTGCTCTCTTGAGCACCATAAGCCCCGTCTTGGCCGTCACAGAGCCATACGCGTGCAGGTATTCCGGAAAGTTGATGCTGAACCAGCGATGTAAGCGATTCTTTACCCGCGTCATGCTTTCGACGATTCCACAACGTCTATTGAAACCGTCTCTCAAGTCGGCATAAGCACCGGACGGGCGATACGGCAGAAAGTATCTTCCTTCTGTAACCAGCTTCGCAATCACTCTCGGATCTTTCAGATCATCCTTTCTCTGCGTGTTATCGTCCAGTTCCTTGCTGTGCTTTACGTGCTGTGGTGCCACCAGGACTACGCAAACTCCGTTTTCGGCCAGGAACTGATTCAGGTTGAACCAGTAATGGCCAGTCGGTTCCAGCCCTACCATGATCCTCTTCAGCCCGGCCATTCGGCGCTGGTTTTCATACCAGGCCTCAAAACCGACGAATCCCTCAGCCGTGTTGTTGAAGCCAAATGCCTTTTTGCTGAGCTCCATTCCACGGTTATCGAAGGCTCTGGCCCAGTGCTTTTCGCTTCCAATGTCAATTCCGATCACCATGGTGTCGTTTGTGACTTGCGCAATCTTGTCATTTTGGGTATTATTCATCTCGGGTACCTCCTGTTTTTTAGGTTCGCTAACTTGCCCGTCAGCGTGCCTATCTTACTACGGGGTACCTTCCTTGTGCAATCGACCGCCTCCTCGCCGGTCAGTTTGTATTATACAGGAAGCTCATTTTGCTGATCCGGGAAATATATCTTGCAGAAACACCTCTGAAATCCCTTTCACCTGAAGAACGGCTTTTGCAGCACAAAGAAAAGGTTCTTCCCAAAGTAAACGCTTTCTTTGAGTTCATACGGACTATTGACGTTACCAATCCTTCTTCACCAGCAGGGTTTTCTCCCAGAGTGTTTTCTTTTCTCCCATTTTGTTGTCTCTTTTGGGAGGTGATACAGATCTTTGGGAGAAAATTATGCCTTTACATATTTTGTGGCTCTCCCCGATCCAATCTTTTTTAAGAATCCTTCATCACAAAGCTTCTTAAGCGATGCCTCTACTGATGAGCTTTTTATCTCCGGGCAAAGTTCCATAATCTCACTTTTTGTGAAATCAGCGATTTTCTGTTCACTCGCACGTTTTACAAGGTCGTATGCTGACAATTTCTCACCGAACAAGTTAACACGATCCTCAAAGTCTCTATAGGCTTTAAGCACAACCCCCAGTAAATATTTAATAAAAGCCGCATAACTATTCTCGCCTTCATGCCAACCTTCTGATGTCTCCTGTAAGACATCGTAATAAGTACTCTTTGTCTTTTCGA
>JAFUBF010000313.1 GCA_017460325.1 Clostridia bacterium
AAAGAAACCATTGATAAGGTATGTGAGCTGTTGCTTACAATAAGAGATGATGATATTCATATGAGTGATGATGACGTCAAGAACAAGGGCCTGTTTAAGGGGGAATGAGCCTTATCCCACCACTTCGCGACTATAGCCTTTTCGAAGTACTTCGAGCTTTGGAAACCTGTAGACCATGCTTCAGAGGTTAACATCTTGCAGGCTCAATCAAGTATGGATTCAAACTTTTGTATCAGGCGATGGACAGTTCTTTTACTGATATACCCGATATGCCAGTTCTTTACACACTTCATCGCCAATCCGGACTTTTACAGTGTTACCAATACTTGCCTGTAACTTTGCCGACCGACGAAGACTCATTTTCGAATAAGCAGAGATATCGTCAATCTTTTTCAGACGCTTCAAATTATGCGTTCACCGTCGAGAAACTCCCGGTACTGGTTGCAAACCTCCGTTTCCCCAAAGGCAATCTGTTGGCCATGATGAAGCCAAAGCACTTTGTTACACAATTCCCGCACCTGATCTAAGGAATGCGAAACTAGTATTGTAGTCGCTCCTCCCGTTATGATTTCTCGCATTTTCTCAGCGCTCTTCGCTGCAAAAGCACCATCACCAACCGAAAGAGCTTCATCCAGAATCAAAATGTCCGGCTGGACAAAACTGGCAATGGAAAATGCCAGTCGAGCCTGCATTCCGGTGGAGAGCTGCCTGAAGGACCAATTTTCAAATTCCTGTAACTCTGCAAATTCCAGGATAGTCCGGTAACGCTGATCCATAAAGTCACGGGTATATCCAAGCATTGCGCCCCGCAGGTAGGTATTCTGCCGGACACTGAGATCCGGATCAAATCCGCCGGCAAGCTCAAGCAGTGCCGCGACCGTTCCATGTCGCACAAGCGTTCCTCTGCTCGGTTTCATTATTCCAGCAATCGCTTTCAACAATGTGGATTTTCCTGCACCGTTTATCCCGATAATCCCCAGCATATCCCCCTGTTGCAGAGAAAAGCTGATATCCCTGTCCGCCCAGAATTCCGTGCAGTGATAGTTACCTCTGATCTTTCGTATAATTGTCTCTTTCAGCCCGATATTCCGTATATCTCCAACCTTGTATCGAATCGATACATTCTCCAGTTTCAGAACAGTCATGGCATAACCCTTTCAGACATAATAAAGGAATTCGCTGTCATACCTGTAATATATCCAGATGCCCATCAAAAGCACAATGCATGTATCAAGAGCGATTAATGCATGAAGTAGCACAGAAGGAAGAGTCCCATCTAACACAATGAAGCGGAAATAACGGATAAAAAGGTAGATCGGGTTAAGTAAGAAGATCTTCTGTATCTCCGGCGAAAAAGATTCGACTGAATAAAATACCGCTGACAGATACATCAGAAATTGCGTCACTATGCCCCAAAGATACTGTGTATCACGGAAAAATACATATAAAGCCGACAGAATAAGGCCTGTTCCCACATTGAACAGTCCAAGCATCAAAACCGGATAGATCAGGGCAGAAAAACGCGGTGTAATCGTCACCCCGTCAATGATACAGAACAGGAAAAACACGCAAAGGGTAAGAAGGAAATTACACAGTGTCTGTATACTTTTCGCCAGTAAAAACAGATACTTCGGAGTAATACTCCTGGTAACTATATCGGCATTCCCGGCTAATGATACAAGTCCCTCGGTAGTTGACTCGCTGAAGAAACCGAAGATGATCGTTCCGCAAAAAAGATAAATCGTAAAATGAGGAATTCCGCTGCCAAAGAAATGTCCGAAGACCACACGCATGATGAGAAGCGTTATCAGCGGATTCAAACACTCCACGCCGCCCCCCGAAAACTGCCTTTGTACTTCCTTTGAAAGTCGCGTTTCACCAGTCCCTCCAAGAGAAACCCATCTCCACTGATTCTCCGAATCATTTTTCCTCCGATCCACTCTCCAACAACACTCAATTATCAGACTGCCGTTTCTTGACAGCGACAGAGTTGCAAAGCCAAAAAGCAAAAATACCAAAAACAGCCAAAGACACCTGTCAAGTTTCTGAAAAGAAAGAACTACAAAAGCATCTTTGACATGGTTGAACAGGCGGACCAGGCAAATAGAACCGTCCATCCCACAGTAAGGATCGAAGCAAGATACAATTTCGTGTCCTGCCCCGGTTCCCCTTTTTGTATCATTATCGTCGTCCTATCCAGTCCGTATGAAATCATATACCCCAGAATCAGAGCGATTGTAATCACATACCGTCCCTGTGGCTGGTAGTCCCTCGCATAAGATGACCAGATATGCAAGGCAAACACAATAACACCAGAAATCAGCATCATCAAAATCAACAACTTGTGTAACCGGTTTGGTCGGTCATGCAAAAGCACCATAACATATATAAGCACACCAAAACCAATTACCGTGCCGTAAACACCATAGGTTTCCCCAGACAGGTAAAAGACCATATAACCAAACACCCCTATAAAGCTCTGTCCAGTCATCCGAAGAAACTCACCGTCTCTGAGACGCAGGAAATCCATTATTGACCTTCCCGTATCACGGTAGCGTACATAATCATAGAGTAAATACCCCTGTTCTCTCATTCGATTTCTTGAAGCCTCTTCTGACCTGAGGCCCCAAATATCCCCATCATGAATAATCACGTTGCGGATAAAAAACCATCCCGCCAGGAAAAAGCAGATCAGGGCAATCAGGGCAGTACGTTTCAATATCAGACTCCTCTTATCTGAAATTTCAGTGTCGGAAAGAACCGCCAGAACACAAAACGCCATGATCATCAGGATCCATCCGTAAATCGTATAGTATGACAGCAATCCCAGGGAACAACTGACACCCAACGCAATGCAGCTTCTCATAGGCCATTTCCGTTCATATCCTTCAACCCAGTAATACAGCATCATACATACTGTCAGCAAAGAGAATACATCATTGTTCTGATACATTCCCAGAAACATCACCTGTGGTAGAAAGCAGACGAAAGCCGCCAGAAAAGCGGCGGAACTTCGTCTTTCAAACAGTCTGTGTCCAAGCCGCAGGCAGTAAATGCAGCAGAACATAAGCGACAGCACACTACCCATGCGTGAGGCTGTCAGAAGAACACGAGGAGAAGTTGTAAATTGTTTGGCTGTGGATAAAAATACCGCAGACAGGATTGCTGTCAGGTAAGGACGTAACGCATAGGAAAACCCCCATCCATGGATCTCTATACCCGCCTTGATTTTCCCCGAAAGTGCGGTATTATCCTCCCAGTTCATATTCATCGTCTGCCATTCATTCCCAGAAGGTAGCGTTCCCGTCTTTTCTATCCAGTCAGACACCAGTGACCGTGCTTTTTCATCCGGACACTGTTCCATTGGAATTGAAGCAGCACCTGTCAGAGCAATGATAAACACAAGGAAAACGAGGACGTATTCAGGTAAAGAAAACCCGTCCTTATTCATGATCACTCCCCCCTCCTCATGTTTTCTCATCAGTTCAGAATCAGCGCAAGTGTCATCCGTCCAGTTTTTTAATATCATCCTCGCTCAGTTTGTCCCCAATCTGAATTTCAATGATACGAAGTACTCCGCACTTTGCTTTGACTCCATGCTTCATTCCGGGTTTTATCGTAACAACATCGCCGCGAGTCACCCGACGCACCTCATCCTCCAATACAATTTCGCCATTACCCTCAGTAAAGGTCCACACTTTTGTTCTTTTCTTATGCATCTTATAAC
>JAFUBF010000314.1 GCA_017460325.1 Clostridia bacterium
ATGCTAGAAAACTATCCGGCATACAGCTCCTGTTCTTTCTTGAAAACACAAATAACCCGCATACAAGAGCTGGAGTTAGAATACCAGTGTATCCCAGTTCTTGTATGCGGGATAAGAAGGGCATCCACCAATTTGCCCTGACCAACAGAGCCTTCCTTCTATACTGGAAGAGGTACATTATCTGGAATATCTACCCAATACAAAAAAGGCACCGGATTTCCGGTGCCCTTTTACGTCAGAAGCTGCCAAATATCTCCCGGAGTCTCTGCCTCAGCAGACGCTCGAGGAAGTCGTCGTCATCGTCGTCGAAATCGAAGAAATCATCATCGTCATCATCGTCATAATAGTCGTCGTCATCATCCATCCATTCGGGCTTTTCCTCCGGATGCAACTCGAAGAAATAGCGCCTGCGGCCCGGGAAATAGTCCGCATCGTAATCCAGGTATTTATCCATCAGCTCTTCCTTGAGCTTCTCCGTCTTCTGAGGGGTTGAAATGGCGCGGAGGAACGACACGATCTTGCTGTAGAAATCGGGATACTCCTTTTTCAGGATATCCTTGCAGGCCAGAAGCTTATCCCGCTCTGCAATACCGCACAGACGCGCATCTATTTTGACGGCGTTGGGATGGAAATCGGGCGTCATGGAATACGCGCGATACAGAACCTCGACGCAATCGGGGAGGCGGCGGTCATTCATGATTTCCCTGAGTTTTCCCTCACCGACAATGTTGGAAAGCTGCTTGGTTTCCTTCTTGTCCTTGGAAAGACCCTGCAGATCCTGCATGACTTTTCCGAGGTAGTTGGCCTGGTTTTTGGGCATATTCGAGGACCGGTTGCGCAGTTTCTGGCAGATGGTGGTAATCGGCTTATCGCCCAGGAGATCCTGGTTACCGCGGACAAAGTCGGTCAGTGCCTTTCTGGCGGCGGTCTGGCGCTCCGCGTCCTCCAGTCTGGCGGCGGTACAGACCAGCTCGATGCCCAGGTTGGTCAGATCCGCCAGATAGGCGGTATTCTGACATTCGTTTTCCGAAATGAGCTTATAGAGGATCGTGTAGATCTGCTCATCGTCATTGCGTTTTCCCAGGAGATCGATATAGCCCGTGATAAACTCGGTATTCCGCACACCTTTGGCAAGGATCTTTTTACCAAGGTCCAGCGCACGCTTGTCCCATCCCTGAGTCATGTAACACAGAGCCAGTTCCATCTGGTAGTGACGGTTTTCGGGATCCTGTTTTACCAGCTTTTCGGCAATCTTAATGGCATTTGTATTCCGGATGCGCATCAGGCGGCATTTCTGGTAAAGGAACATTTTATTGTTCGGGTACAGCTGATTCCCCTTCCGCACAAGGGCGTATGCCTCGTCCAGGTCCCCTCTGTCGAATGCAAACTGAAGGTTTTTTTCGAGCTCATTCTCGTTTGGATTGTCGGACGTGGCAAAGACCGGCTTATCGATCTCAAGCGCCTGTGTCGCCTCTTCATAGGCGACACGGATTTTTTTGAACGCCTCAGGATCTTTTTCGGGTGGATGAAGCCGGACCTGAGAAAAATAGGCACGCTTCAGTTCCTTCTGTGTGACTGAGGAAGATACGCCAAGAAGTTCAAAACAGGTTTGCATGGATCAGTCCTCCAGAGATTCAAGCAGACCGGCCAGCTCATCCTCATAATCATCCGCATCCGCTTCATCTTCTTTGCAGATGGCCTCCTTCAGGTCGTCCAGAAGGTCGTTTATCTCTTCAATCGTGTCCTCGTCCTTCAGGCGTTTCAGGACGCGCTCTGCACGGCGGATAATGGCCCGGTAAGCATCCGAAATCGGAGATTCCTTCCAGTCGTCATAGCTGACGCTGGCCTCCTCCTCGTCCTCCTCGTACGACAGAATCGGAGCCTCATCCTGTTTCTGCATGTTGATGGAGATGGTGGCGTCCTTTCCGGTGCTGACGACCTTGGCCGTGATATCCAGCATTCCGTTCATGTTGTAGGAGAACGTGATATCAATGCTTTCTGCAGTGGCTTTGTTGGCAGGGATCCCATCCAGGAAGAATTCACCAAGGGGATGATTGCGGGAGGCATTTGGATTTTCGCCCTGATAAATCTCAATGTTGACCCTGGTCTGTCCATAATAGGAGGTATAGTACCGTTCGGTCTTGCTGACCGGAATGGTGACATTCCTCGGAATGATCACGGAGAAGTAATCATAGTTTCCGTCATTCAGGCAGCGGACGCCAAGACTGTACGAATTGACATCGGTCATGATCAGGCCTTCGGAGGGATCAATGATGCCGGCCATGATGGCTGCCTGAATCGCGGCGCCCTCGGAAACCGCATAGTCCGGGTTGACGGCAACGTCGGGGGTCTTGCCGAGATACGCCTCAATGTCTGCTGCAATCATGGGCATCCGGGTCGAGCCGCCGACCAGAATAATCTTGTCAATCCGGTTGGCGGTGATGCCGGAGTCGGAAAGAACGACGTCAATGGGCTTATGGGTCCGGGCCACGAGAGGTTTGACAAGGGCTTCAAAATCCTTGCGGGTCAGGGTGACATCCAGTTCCACGGGCTGTCCGCCGACTTTGGCGATAGCCGGAATCAGAACGCGGTAGCTGTCTTCGGTGCTCAGTGCCTTCTTGCAGCGCTCTGCCTCATCCTTGAGCTTGACCATGGCCTGACGCAGGTTGCGAAGGTTGATACCATGCTTCTTCTCAAAGCCTTTAATCAGGCTGTTCATAATGGCTTCATCAAAATCCTTGCCGCCCAGCTGATTGTCGCCGGCGCTGGCCTTGACCTCGAGAATCCCGCCGAACATTTCCAGCAGGGTGACATCAAAGGTGCCGCCGCCCAGGTCATAGACCAGAATATGGCTCTCCTCTTCCATGTGGGCAAGTCCATAGGAAAGAGCGGCTGCGGTGGGCTCGTTCAGGATGCGCTCGACGGTGAGACCGGCCTGTGTGCCTGCTGCAATGGTTTCCTGACGCTGCTTTTCGTTAAAGTAGGCAGGGACGGAAATAACGGCATGGGAGACATCCTCGCCAAGGTAATCGGAGGCATACTTCCTGACATACGAAAGAAGTTTGGCGGAGAGTTCCACAGGGGAATAGGGACGTCCGCCCACCGAAATAAAATCGCCTGTGCCGATTTTGCGCTTGACTTCAATCGCCGTATTCTGCGGGGAAAGGATGAGCTGGGACATGGCCCGCTTTCCGACGACCCATTCGCCGTTGTCGTCCACGCCAACAGCGGAGGGGGTAATGATCTCCTGATCCAGGTTGAGGATCATTTCAACAACGCCATTGCGATAAATGGCCGCCTCTGTGGTAGATGTGCCAAGGTCAATTCCGATAATTGTGCTCATTTTGATCTCCTTCTATGAAATGGTTCATGATAAACGAACGAATTTTCGGATATCCTCTGCAGATGGCAGGGGAACCCGGGGATACGCTTGGGTGGTGACAGGAATCTTCCGGAAAATCCGGTCAGGCCTGGACGTCCCGGGGAACTTTCAGATGTCCGGCAGGAAATCCCCGTCGTTTCCCTCGAGACCTTTGAGAAGTGTTTCGACATCCGGCAGGTCATCCGGCGCATACGTGTCGTCAATGTCGGTTGTGTACGCTGCAACGGTCTTGATATCATCTGAGTTCTCTTTGGGCTTTGCAACCTCTTCAGCGACAGAGTCGGTGATTGCCTCGGTGACGTTCTGCATACCCGCAGATTCCGTATCCTCGGCAGGCTTTTCGGCGTCGGTCAGAGCCTCAGGAATGACATTGGGGACGGATTCGTCGTCGTCGCTGTCCCAGCCCTCATCATCGGCCGAAGCATCGGGAACGACTGCTTCATTGTCGTTCTCTTCATCATCGATGGGATCATCAGCGACACGAACGGGCGGTTCGGCCCTGCATTTTTCGTCCTCTTCGGTGTCGGTCAGATCGGCTGCGACGGGAACGGTGAAATCATTCCCGAATTTCCAGAAGTCGGCCGGCGCATCGGGGATGGAGTCCGCGGCCGGAAGAAAAGCGTCCTCTGCATTGGCCTCTGTATCGGCAACTTTAATCTCCGTCAGGGCATAGGCGCTGATCTTTGCCTTGCGGAGAACCTTATTGTTGAAAACATAACCGGGGGTGTAAACCTCAGCCACGCAGAAGTGGAGTGCAGGATCTGTGGTATCGACCCGCTCAATGACCTCATGGAGATCATAGTTGACCGGGACGTTTGCCTCATCCACAACGAAGAGGCCGGCATTTTCAAGGGGAGCAGTCATTTTCTGACGGACCAGTTCAAACTGATGCCCCCACACCGGATCGCTCTGGGCGGCGCCCTCAAGGAGACTGAGCTGATCCTGATAAGACAGCGCCAGGGCAAGGAGGGCATCGTTCTCATCTTCAAGCGATGCGAGCCTGAAATCTTTCTGCCGCTTCAGGAGATCCTTCACATCATCAACGAGGGACTGCTGATCCTCGTTCGTTTCCTCCAGGGACTCAATCAGGTCCTCAATGGCCATGTTGTGCCGGGAAATGGAGGTGGTGAGGGATTTCAGCTGATCAAACACATCCGCCTGTCTGGAGAGTTCGGGCATGGGCGTGGAGGAGATTGTCTCACGCAGATCATCCAGATGCCGGGCCAGTTCCACCTGATGCAGCCCCACCTCCTGTTTCAGGGAATCGAATACGTTCAGGGGGATGTTTTCGTTGCCGGCTTCCACCTGCCGGCTGAGAGATTCCAGCTGAGTGGTCACGGAACCAAGCGATTTTCCGGAATGCTTTTCAAGCTCTTTCAGCTGTTTGGTGAGTGACTCATAATACTCCTGTTTCAGCTTCTTGCTGTTCTTTTTGTTCTTGTTCAGCGACCTGACCGCTTCAAGAACCTGGTCGAAGCTTTTTTTCAGTGCTTTTTTTAATCCCATGGATACCTCGTTTCTGGCGGTGAACCCGCTTTTGAATCATCAATCCGGCCATGACCGGGCATGATGGCCTCAAGTATAACACAAAATAATGTAAGATTTGTAAAATTCTTCAAAAAAATTGCAAATTGACGGAAGATGGATTACACTTTCTGAGAAGATTTCATAAAAACCGATTCGGGATCGGGACGGTCGCCCCGGAAGCCGTCCATCCCTGCGCGAACAGGCAGCGGGACAGGACGTGGGTTGCCCGGGGACAGCGAAGCCGGGCCACAGAACAGGAGGAAAATCAAATGGACAGAGATGAACAGATTGTTGTGCGTGCCGCCACCGGGGAGGATCTGCCGCAGCTGGTTGAGATCTGGAACAGGGTCGTGGAGGACGGTGTGGCGTTTCCGCAGGAAGAGTTTCTGGATGAGAAAAGCGGGAAGGCCTTTTTTGAGAGCCAGACCTATACCGGTGTGGCCACGATGGGGGACCAGGTGGTAGGCCTGTATATCCTGCATCCCAACAATATCGGGCGTTGCGGGCACATCTGCAATGCCAGTTATGCGGTCCGCAGTGACAGACGCGGGTGCCATATCGGGGAAAAACTGGTTCTGGACTGTCTTCGGATGGGCCGGGAACTGGGTTTTCGGATTCTGCAGTTCAACGCAGTCGTGGAGAGCAATGTTCACGCGAGGCATCTGTACGAGCGCCTCGGGTTTATCCAGCTGGGCGTGATCCCGAAGGGGTTCCGTATGAAAGACGGACACTATGAAAACATCTGTCCGTACTATCATGAGCTCTGAGAGGGCCACTGACTGAACGGAAAACGGACAGCGCCCGGGACTTTTCCGGAAACGGAACAGGGGACAGCCGGGGCACCGGGGGTGCAGACCCGGAAACACAGCAGGTACACGCAGGCAAAAAGCAGAGGAATGGAGGAGCACCATGCGAAAGATCATCATCTGTCTGGCAGGACTTTTCCTGATGCTCGCAGTGGCATCGGCGGAAAACGTGAAGTGGGTAAACAGTGAGGAGCTGAACGTCCTGTTCAGTATTCCGGAAAGCTGTACCACCCGGTACAGCAGCAGCGACCAGGGACTCTATGTGTATGCCGGGGAAGAGGGAGCCGTTCCGTATGTCCTCATCGTTTCGCGGACGGATAACCTGCGGTTTAAGAATCCGGAGGGGTATCTGGGTGAGACGTACCCGAACTACATGATAAGCAGGTACGGCGGGGAAACCACCTGCGATCCGGTCCGGTCGTACACGTTTGGCGGAAAGACGATGCTCGGTGCCCGGTACACGTACCGGGTGGACAATTATCGCCTTGAGCAGCTGAAGCTGATTGAAATCGGCACAGATCGGGACATGGAATACACGGTCAAGTACCTGGAGGGAGAGGATAAGGCGGTTCTGGCGCTCATGGACACCATTTCCGGCTCTATGCAGGCGGACAGCGGTGACCGGATCATGCCATCCGGGTCAACACCCTCTCCGGCCACTGTCCCGGGAGATGACGCGCGGACAGGCGACGACGCCCTGTCAGCAGCGGGAAATGCGAAAGCGGAACCCTCCGCATCCGGGACCGTTCTGGTACCCGACCAGGTGGAGGAGACGGCGGATACGCAGAATGGCGTATATCATGCCGGAATCATGGACCTGGACCGGATTGAAAGTGGGGGATACTTCACGGTCCGGCTGTACCGGGAAGTGACGTATCCGGCGGACCGAGTGGAGGCCCTTAAGGCCGGGGACCGGGTACAGGTGAACGGGACGGTTTACACGGTAGACTCCATGGTCAGGCATGAGGGAGGCGTTCTTGAGCTGATCCCCCGGGAGGAGATTTACGGATACATCGTCTTTACCGGCAAAAACGGCCGTTACGCCGTCATCGTGGATGATGAAACCCTCTGGGAGCTGCTGACGGATGTAAAGATCTGGATGCCGCTGGCCAATAACTTTTCATTCGCCTGGCTTGAGGTGGATGAAACGGCCACGGTCTACGACGCGGACGGCTTTGTGGATCTGGTCAACCGGGACGGACTCGGGGAGCTTACCCCGGGGCATACGACGGTGCAGTTTGAGGGTGGTCTCCTCATGACCGTCCTGTACACGGATCTCGGAATGTGAGGACAGGGCAATGAGAATTCTTTTAACCGGTCCCACCGGGTTTGTCGGTGCGCGGATCATGGATGCCCTTCCGGTGATTCCGGCACCATCCCTCCGAGGAATGGAGGAATCGCAGGTGAGGCAGATGGTCGGCGAGCTGGAACCGGATGTCATCATTCACACGGCGGCACTGTCGGATATCGGGCAGTGCCGGGAAATGCCGGATGAGTCGTATCATGCCAATGTCGAGTTGCCCCTCTGGCTGGTGCGGACGGGGGTCCGTACGGTCATTTTCAGTTCGGATCAGGTATACAGCGGACTCCCGGAACCCGGACCGTATACGGAGCGGCAGGCAAAGCCTGCCAACCTGTATGCGGAACACAAGCTGGAAATGGAGCAGCGTACCCTGGATGCCGCGCCGGAAACGGTCCTTTTGCGGGCCGCGTGGATGTACGACATGCCCAGGTACGGATGCCGGAACCGGGGGAATTTCCTTGTGAACATGCTGCGGCAGGAGGAGATCGCCTTTTCCTCCACGCAGCTTCGGTCCGTGACCTATGTCCGGGAGGTGGCGGCCAAAATGGAAAAGGTCCTGCATTTGCCGGGTGGCGTGTACAATTTCGGCAGCGAAAACACGCTGTCCATGCTGGATACAGCCCGCTGGCTGGCAGAGACGCTCAGATTGCGGATCCGGATAAGGGATGCAGGCCCACGACATGATCTCGCCATGGATACAGGCAAACTGAAATCCTTCGGGCTTTCCTTCTCCAGCGTACAGGAGGGCCTGATGCAGTGTATCCGGGACTACAGCCTCATGGAAGGCTGAGAACAGGAGGAGCCGGATGAAAAAGTGGATACTGCTGTTCATGCTGTGCCTGGTCTGCGCGTTTGAAACGGCGAATGCGGCGGGTCTTTATTCGCTGGCCCTGGTGACAAAGGATCAGGTCAATATCCGGAAAAAGCCTGGCGGGCAGATGGTGGACCGCCTCCGCAAAGGGGAGTATGTGAACATCATCGGCGTTGAAAACGTCGGCGGCAAAGAATGGGACCGGATCATCGTTTCGAGGAAAACGGACAACCAGGTGATCTGCGGGTATGTGGATGCCACTTTCCTTCAGGACGTGTCGGACAAATTCTCGGGCATTGTGGAAGCGGCGCCGGGGGACCGGCATATGCTGCTGCGAAACGCGGAGGGCCGGGTAGCTGCGGCGGGGGAGACGTTCATGGGCAATCTGTCGGTTTCCCACTGGCCACAGGTCCGGCAGGCCGTTATTTCCCGGTTTACCAGTGCCGGTGTGGATGCGTCGGGCAGGCTGTATACCTCAACCGAGGAATCCCGACCCGGCTACCTCCTGGACCGGACGGATATTGACCGGATTTTTCCCTGCGCGGAGGACCTGGAGCTCCTGGTGTTTCGCCTAAAGGATGGGCGGATTTTCTGCGGCTCGGACAGGTACGCGTATCTCTTTCCGGAACGGTACCGGAACGCAGAGCAGGTGGTGTTCAACGAACAGTTCTCCGCTGCTCTCCAGGCTGGCATTGTGCGGGTTACGACGGAGAACATTGAACTGGAGGATTTTCTGTGCTTTGCCGAGGGGCTGGGTCATATTCTGAAAATCACCTGCGGGGAAAGGGTGTTGGCGTGTCTGGACGATACCGGAAAGGTGCATATCTTTTCAGATGATCCGGAGCTGCTTGAGGCAGATGAACTTGAGGGCGTGACGGACATTGCGGCGGCGTCCTCTTTTCTGGTGACGCTGTCGGATCAGGGAGATCTGCGGATGTTTGGACGCATGCCGGTCCGGAACCGGAATTATACCGTGATTTCGGAGGATATCCGGATGAATTTCAGTGATCTCCTGGCGGACTGGCAGGATGTGGTGGAGATTCGCGCCAGCTGGCGCATGCTGCTGGGACGGCAGAGGGATGGACATATCCGGGTGCTCTTTGCCAACCGGTATGAGTAGCACCATTTTGCAGGAATACCGTTTTCGGCTGAGGCAGGACAATGCCGGGACAGATCTTTTCAGGCAGGCTCCGGATTCCGGGACCTGCCTTTTGGGAAGGAAGGGAAAACGTTGGCTGTACGTTGCTGGTTCTGTGATGTCAGGCCGCTTTCGGATGAGGCGCTGTTTGCCCGGGGAATGAGAGAACTCCCCTGGGCGGAGCGGCGTGAAAAGGTGCTTCGTTACCGGTTTGAAAAGGACCGGATCCTGTCCCTCGGGGCAGGGCTTTTGCTGGCCGGGATGTTGCAAGAATACGGCGTCCGTGACCTGACCGTGCATGCCTTGCCGGAGGGGAAACTGGTTTTGACAAACTGCCCGCAGGTACATTTCAGCCTCTCACACAGCGGAACGCTGGCGGTGGCGGCAGTGTCGGATCTGCCGGTGGGGGTGGACACGGAGATCCTGTCCGACGTGGACAGCCGCATCCTTTCATATGCCTTCCAGACAAGTGAACAGGAGTGGGTGCGAAAGTCGGATGATCCCGGCCGGGCCTTTTTCCGCCTCTGGACCAGGAAGGAGAGCTATCTGAAACGGCTGGGGATCGGGTTCTCGGTGCCGCCGGATTCCTTCTCCGTATTGCCGGATGAACCCATGCCGGATGGTTCCACGTTCAGCGAATGGGAGGAAAGGGGACACCTGATCTGTCTCAGCACGGAACAGGCGGAAAAGGTGGAACTCAGGGAATACAGCCTTTTTTCCACGAAGACGGAGTAAAGTGGCTGAGGGGAGGACTTTTTTCCGAGACCGGTGCTCACACACGGTTCCCTCTGTTGCTTTGGCTTTCGGCGTCGTATGGTAGACAGGGGACATGACTTGACAAACCGGTGTGGACTTTGCCCCCTCCTCTCACGGACAGACACGGGTTTTTCCCGGGATCATCGGCCACACAGGGGAGCTATACCAAGCTGCAGAGGACTATTTTCCCCTGAATATTGACAGGCATTCCCGTATTGAGTAGACTTGAAGCAACGAGTTTGGAACGACATCAAGTCCGGAAAGCGGCGAGCTTCCGGGCAAAAATAGGAGTGAATGTAATGTCGAAAGCACAGACAAAGGCGCAGCGGTTGCAGTTTACGGAGGAAGCCCGGAAAATTGTGGAGCAGCTGTCGCTGGAGGAAAAGGTTTACCTGATGTCCGGGAATATTGATATTCAGGGTATTCCGCCGGAGAAGATCAGCGAGGTCCTGGGGGGAATGCTGGCATCCGAGGAGGAACATTACAATGTCCGGCCGTATGCAGCCGGCGGAATTGAGCGATTTGGAATTCCGCCGATGAATTTCTGCGACGGGCCCCGTGGCGTGGTCTGTGACAACGGAAAAACCACCTGCTTTCCGGTTCCCATGGCGCGTGGTGCGTCCTTTGATCCGGAACTGGAGGAGGAGATCGGACACGCCATCGGCCGGGAGACCCGGGCATATGGCGGGAACCTCTTTGCCGGCGTGTGCATTAACATGCCGTACAATCCGGGCTGGGGACGCAGTCAGGAGAGTTACGGCGAGGAGACCAACCATATCGGCGCCATGGGAGCAGCACTGGTTCGGGGCGTACAGGCAGAGGATGTTATGGCCTGCGTCAAGCATTTGGCCTTCAACAACATGGAAAATGCCCGCTTCAAGGTCTCGGTTACATGCGATCAGCGGACGGAGAAAGAGGTCTACCTGCCTCATTTCAAGGACTGCATTGATGCAGGTGCGGCCAGCATCATGTCCAGTTACAACCGGTATAACGGGGTTCAGTGCGGCCATCATCATTATCTCCTGCGGGAAGTCCTCAAGGGCGACTGGGATTTTGACGGATTCGTCATGTCCGATTTCTGCTGGGGCGTGAAAGATACGGTGGAGGCGGCCAACGGCGGACAGGACATGGAAATGCTGTGGACGCTGGAGTATGGAAAGAAACTGGTGCAGGCGGTCAGGGACGGATTTGTACCGGAGGCGGCCATTGATGAGGCAGCCCTTCGGATTGTCAGGACCATCCTTGCCTTCGACCGCGGCCATAAGGAATATGACAAATCCGTCGTGGGCTGTCAGGCACACATTGACCTGGCCAAACGGGCTGCCCGGGAGGGAATCACCCTGGTGAAAAACGAGGGCGTCCTTCCGCTGAAAAAGGCGGAGGTCAGGAGGATTGCGGTGATCGGGCACCTGGCAGACCGGCCGAATATCGGCGACTATGGCTCCAGTCGCGTCCGTCCGGCCTATGTGGTGACACCGCTTGAGGGAATCCGGAAGGCGGCGCCGGACGCCGAAATCCTCTTCGCAGATGGAAAGGATGTTGAGGAAGCGAAGAAGGCGGCAAAGGCAGCGGATGCAGTCGTGTTCGTCGTGGGATACAACCATGATGACGAGGGTGAGTTTGTGGCGGTGGATGATGCGGATAACTATCTGGGCGCCACCGGCGGTGACAGGAAAAAGTCTCTCGGCCTGCATGAGGAGGATATTGCCCTGCTGCGGGAAGTGGGCCCGGTCAACCGGAACAGCACGGCGGTCCTGATCGGCGGAAACATGATCATGATGACCGACTGGATCGATACGGTCAGCAGTGTCCTGATGGCCTATTATCCGGGCATGGAAGGCGGAAACGTTATTGCGGAAATCCTGTTCGGTGACGTGAATCCCTCCGGCAAACTTCCGTTCGTGGTGCCGGTCAGGGAGGCAGATCTTCCGTACGTTGAATGGGAGGCGACGGATCAGTATTACGAGTACTATCACGGCTATACACGCCTTGAGAAAAAGGGAATTGCGCCCCTTTACCCGTACGGTTTCGGCCTGTCCTACACGACCTTTGACATTGCAGCGCCGGAGGCGAAAACAGAGGGCAATGAACTGGTGGTCCGGACGGAGGTTCGCAACACCGGGGCATGCGATGGCGCCGAGGTGGTTCAGGTGTACGTGGGATACGGTCAGTCCGCAGTAGACCGTCCCGTGAAACAGCTGGCCGGATTTAAGCGGGTCGAGGTCCCGGCCGGCAAATCCTGCCCGGTTGAGATTCGGATTCCGCTTGAGAAACTCCGCTACTACGAACCCAGTACCCGCACGTGGATTCTCGAGGACATGGACTATCCGATTTATGTGGGCTCGAGCGAGGCGGAAGCCGATCAGAAATGTGTGACGGTTCACCTCAAATAAGCCTTCGGGCTATCCCTGTTCACCGGCACTCTACCTTGAAAAGGTTGGTTCTGCCGGTTGTGTGATGGAAAGGAAAAAGAGATCCTTATCCGGATGAGCCGTATAAGGAATCAGAAAAGAACCGCCGTACCTGACAGGTGCCTGTCAGGTACGGCGTATCGGGTAGATGTTGCAGGAAATGTGCCTCTTTATCGTATAGAAGGCAGCCCCGGTTGGTCAGGGCTGCCTTCCTGATATCTTTGCTGTTCTGTGCTCACTGTTTTCGGATCAGGCATTCCTTTCCCCGGAAAGCAAAGGCCATATTTCAGAATGTTCTCCACAGGGACTTTGGCAAGTAAATTCGCCTCATAACGTTTCTCTTCAATTTGCTTCAGGGCATTTTCAACGGTGTCCTTCAGCGTTTTTTCTCCACGTCTGGGATTGAATACTTTGAATTCCATGATCACAGCCGGCATTCCGGCTGTTTTCGGTTCCATCGCCACATCATACCGCCCATATCCGCTTTCCCGATTTGGCTGGAAGATAAGCGTTCTATACCCAAATTTGTTTATGTGCTATAATGGTGGAGAACGTGTTGGAACAAGCTTTTGCCAGCATGATTGTCAATGTTTTTTGTAATGGGATAGAACAGGAGGATGGTATTGAAGAAGTTTGTTTTAGGATTATTGTTTGTGCTGTTGTTTTCCTTAACGGCCCATGCTGACGCAGCCAGCCAGCAGGACAAAGCCGAAGAAACGCCGGGGACAGATCATTCCAGCATGGAAACGGCTGATACGCAAGGTACGAAAAGGGAA
>JAFUBF010000315.1 GCA_017460325.1 Clostridia bacterium
AATGGTTCAGGGAAAAGCTCTGTACTGGAGGGAATCTTTCTGATAATGGGGAACGGTTCGCCGGAGACACTGAAGAAGATTCAGGCGCTGAGAGGGATGCAGCAGGCAGCGGAGAGCGCGAACCTGTGGGAGTCGCTGTTCTATCGTCTGGATGCTTCGCAGAAGATGGAAGCAGAGGCGCTCTGGAATGAACACCAAATCCGTCTGACGTATGTCAGGGAGGATGCGTATACAATCGGTGAATCAGGCCGAAAAACGTATAGCCCTCTCCTTGCTTCTTCTGCACAGGAGGATGCACTGAGGTATTCTTTCTCTGTCGACGGGGAGAACAGATCCGGTCATTTGTTCGCGAATGGAAGTCAGACGCCGGAAATAGACTCTGCATTTTTGCGGGCCCTGCAGGGTGTGTCAGCGGAGGGCTGCCTGCTGATAAAAGCGGGAAACGGGGCGGTCATGGACGAAACCGTTTTGGCGGAAGCATTTGGGAAGCTGGAGCTTGCCGGAAAGCAGCAGATGGCTGTTGACGCACTCAGGATGATCGATCCTTCTGTTGCAGAGATAAAGACGATTGTGCACAGCGGTCTGGTTCAGCTGTACCTCAGGACGGATACTCAGATGATCCCGTTGAAGCTGTTCGGGGATGGAATGTGTAAGCTTTTGTATCTGGTCCTGATGGTTCTTGGGAATCCTGGAGGATTGGTTCTGATTGATGAGGTTGAGAACGGACTTCACTGTTCCATGCAGGAAAAGTTCTGGAGAGTGCTGGCGGAAACGGCCCACAGGAGTGATACGCAGATTGTCGCCACGACGCACAGCTATGAATGCATTCGGCATGCGGTGGACGGAATTGAAAAAGCAGGCATGCTGAGGGAATTCTTGCTTCAGCGTCTGGAACGTACGGGGGAAGAAAACAAAGCAGTCCGGTACGATGGCGAGCTGCTGAAGGAAGCGGTTCGGTCAGTGATGGAGGTACGATAAGATGATGCAAGTTCGCGGCCGTTCAGATACATATCTGGACAACCGGATGGAATCACCGGGAAGGCGCAGCTTCCAGATCTGCACAGGGCTGTGTATCCGATTGGGGCGTGTTACAGGACTTGTCGATTTCGTGGGAAAGTATTGAGAAAAGAAGGGTCATATGGTAAAATTCACACCTGTGCAGGGCGGCTTTGCCGAAAAGGTGTGGGCCTGCTGAGTATTCCTGCGTCCTTTGACGGGGAATGCGCAAAGCTGTTCATCAGACAGCGGTTCAGGAAGAGATACTTTTCATCCGAAGGGGATCCCCCGGTCTGCCGGCGGGAGAGTGCCCGGGATGGAAATCAAATAAAAAGGAGATGTGGAGTCAGATGAAATTAGGTGTCGTCGGATTGCCGAATGTGGGGAAATCGACACTGTTTAATGCCATAACAAAAGCGGGTGCGGAGGCGGCGAACTATCCGTTCTGCACGATTGAACCCAATACGGGTGTGGTGGCGGTCCCTGATGAGCGGCTGGACAGGCTGGCGGAGATGTATTCGCCGAAGAAGAAGACACCTGCTGTGATTGAATTTGTCGATATAGCCGGGCTTGTCAAAGGGGCAAGCCGCGGAGAGGGCCTTGGAAACAAGTTCCTGTCCCATATCCGCGAATGCGAGGCAATTGTGCATGTGGTTCGCTGCTTTGAGGATGAGGATATCATCCGTCATGCGGACAGCAAGGACCCCAGACACGATATCGAAACGATTAACCTGGAGCTGATCGCCGCCGACCGCGAGACCGTGGCAAGGCGGGCGGAGAAGGCGGCCAAGCTGCTGAAGAGCGGCGAGAAGCGGGCACAGGAAGAGGCGGCACTGGGGGCAAAACTGCTGGCGCACCTGGACAATCTGGAGCCTGCAAGGACCTGCGAGATGAACGAGCGGGAACAGGAAATTGCGAAGGAATGGTTTCTGCTGACGACAAAGCCGGTGATCTATGCCTGCAACATCAAGGAAGAGGATCTGGGGAAACCGGAATCCGAGCTGCCGGGCATCGCGGAGGTCCGGGAAATTGCCCGTACTGAACAGGCAAAGGTGCTGGTGATTTCCGCCAAGATTGAAGAGGATATTGCCCAGATGGATGAGGAAGAGAAGCAGATGTTCCTTGAGGAACTGGGCATTGGAAAGAGCGGCCTTGACCGGCTGATTTCCGAATGCTATGATCTCCTCGGCCTGATCTCCTTCCTGACGGCCGGACAGGATGAATGTCGTGCGTGGACCATTCGCCGGGGGACGAAAGCACCTCAGGCGGCCGGTAAAATCCATACGGATTTCGAACGCGGGTTCATCCGGGCAGAGATTGTCTCTTTTTCGGATCTGGTCCGTGAGGGCAGCATGAATGCCTGCCGTGAAAAGGGCCTGATCCGCAGTGAAGGAAAAGACTACGTGATGCAGGACGGGGATGTGACACTGTTCCGCTTTAATGTCTGATCTGCCGTTCAACCAGGAATCGCCCAGAATGTGGCGATTCTTTGCATATAGGCGGGGACTGGCCCAGGATTAGCCGTCCCCGGAAAGGAATACGGAAGGACGGAATTTATGCGAAGAAGCAGGTGGATAGCGGCATGCGTTGTGTTTGCACTGCTCATGCTTCCGTTTTATCTGGGAATCACGGGTGCACATCCGGCGACGGATGATTTCACCTTTGCCACGTATACGCGTCCCACGTTCGTGAAGACGGGAAGTGTGGCAAAAGTCATCAAGGATGCCATTTCCTATACGCTGAGAACCTGGCGTGACTGGCAGGGCACCATGACCGGTGTATTTTTCATGGCCATTAACCCGGCTGTTTTTTCCATCCGGCATTACGGCATCCACGCGGGCATTTTGCTGACCCTGCATCTCCTGGCGGTGGCCGTTTTTCTGTGTCATTTTCTGGCGAAGCGGCTTGGACTGGGATGGCGCTGGTGGATCTTCTACGCTGTTCTGGGGGCCTCCTCCCTGATCTTTCTTCCGGATATGGTCGAGGGTATCTACTGGTACAATGGCGCGTGGTTCTATACGGGGGCGCAGGCCTGCGCGTTCCTGACGCTGGTTCTGTGTGATTCGGTCATGCAGGGAAAACGGAGGGATCCGTTCCGAATCAGGACGCTTTTGTGCGCGGGGCTGCTGTTTGCCCTTGGGATGGACAATTATATGACGGCGATGATGTGCGTATTGGGAACGCTTCTGCTGGCCCTGATCCGAATCGGCAGTGCACCGGAAAGTGAGCGGAAAGAGGCGGGGAAAGCGCTTCTCCTGGTGAGTCCCGGGGTGGTTGGCCTGGCCATATCGGTACTGGCACCGGGAAATCGGGTTCGAATGGCCACGGACGGGGCCTATCAGGGGGGACCGGCGTGGTTCTTCGTTTCGGTTTTGAAAACGCTCTGGGCCGGCGTCTTTTACACGGGCCGTTTTCTGGTCAAGACGCCGCTGCTTGCCTTCCTCCTGGCGATGGTGCCCGTCCTGCGAAAAATCGGATGGGCCCCCTCAGGAAAGCGGATTCCACCGGTACTGGTGGTTGCCGCCTATTTCCTGGTTCTGTGGGGAATGCTGTTTCCACACATTTATTCCTCCGGCTATGCGGGAAGCGGACGGGTAATCAATATGTATCATGAGTACGTGCTCATGGCACTGCCGCTGGCATTTTGCCTGTGTCTGCCGGGAAAAGGGTCGGTTCCGGGGAAGGATGGAATGTGGGCCGGACTGGCCGCCCTGGCGCTGGCTGTATGTCTGGTACTGGGACAGCAAAGTAACTATATCCGGCTGGTGAGCGATCAGATTACGGGAGTTCAGGCGGCCTATACCCGTCAGTTTCAGAATGAATATGCCATTCTTGAGGCGGCGGAACCCGGATCGGATGTTGTGGTACCCGTATGGACAGTGCAGACGGTGACGGGGAAGCCGACAATCTATGAGGATCCCACGGCCTGGACAAACGAATCCGTCGCAAATTACTTTGGGGTCAGGTCCGTTCGGGCAAAGCCGGCAGACTGACCCGGGTCAAATTCGGTGAGAAATGAAAAGGTCACTGCGTCACCCTCGGGGGTGATGCAGTGACCTTTTATGAACGTCGGGAAACGGATTTCAGGAGGCGCTTTCCGGTTGCAGGGAGGTTCGTTTCCTCTTCATCACAACAAGCAGGAAGATGAAGGAGATCAGGGAAATCACATCAAACACATGCCAGTAGGGCTTTCCGACATAATGGATAAGGAGGTCGTGTTGTCCCTGCGTGACATTGACGGTCAGCTGATTGTTTCCTGTACAGAAATACGGAACCTCTTGTCCGCTGATGGTGACCCGGTATCCCATGAAGCCAAACAGGGGGAAACGGATCTGGCCATCCTGACTGGCATTGACAGAGCAGGTGATATGGTTTCCCTCTTTTACATAATCCGAGACTTCGATTCCTTCCGTGGGAGTGACCGCGCAGGAACGGACATTTTTCACGTCCGTTCCGGGAATATTATATTCCGTCTGGATAATAATTTCATGGGCCTCACCGAACCGGTAGACGTCGTTGAAGCGCGTCTGAGCGCCAAGAGTGGGTAATACCATGATAATGGCGATGATCAGGACAAAGATGGCAGGCTTTTCGCCTTCCTTTGTGATCTGACGGTACCCGAAGGCGGCGGAAAGGGAAAAGACAACAGTGGGGATGATCAGAAAACGCCAGGCAAACTGAAAGAAATCAGAGACGCGGTTTGTAAACGTGGAGAGATACTCCCATGGGAAGAGGGTGGTTGTCGCGTATGCACCCAACAGACCGATGATGGAAAAACGCAGAATGTTCTGCCGGGTTTTCCTGTCGGTGTCTTTTCGCGCCAGCAGAAAATAGATGGCTAGAACAGCACCGATATTCAGAATCATACCGGGTTCTGCCGGCAGACCGGAAAGCGTTGTATCCCAGGGATCAACCGGCATGTCCCCCTCTCCCCAGAGGAAGAGCTGCGCCGGTGAAACCGCCGAACCGGCCACGGACATGTTCATTCCCATCGGTCCGACGTCGGTTTTCCAGTAATCGAACATGGGAATGAGCTGGAACAGGCAGATGAACAGGGTAAGCAGGCCGGCTTTGAAAAGGGGAGCCAGGCGTTTTTCCCGCAGAAGCTTCGGAAGATAGAAAATGAACAGTCCGACCATGCCGAGGAGGAACATCAGCACCGTCAGCATATGACTGAAAAAGACGGCACAGACACCCAGCGTCAGCCAGGGCCATTCCTCTTTGTTTCCAAACCAGACGGACCAGATGCCTCGAATAAGGATGGGGAGAAAGGCAAAGGCGATGGCCTCACCAAGTGCACAGCGGATGTAAACATCCGTGATCCGGTAAATGGCAAGGGTATACAGAATGGATGAAATGACGGCAGTCCATCTGTCTTTCAGGATGTGCATGGCGCACCGGTACATGGTAATGCAGGAGAGAATGTTCAGAGAAACAAAAATACACTGCATGACGTAGTTGGTCGATACACCGGCCAGGAGGAGAAGAGCAAACGGATACAGCAGAATATCCGGATAGAAAACGGATGTGACGGCGCCGTATCCATTATATGAATAACCCGCGCACCGGATAGGGATCTGTCCTGCCTTTAATCCGGAGACCAAATTCCACAGCCTCGAAATGTGGAAACTGGTGTCATACAGGTCGCTGATATTATCCCTGAAAGAGGGAACGCTCGAGTAGATAACGGCTGCGACAAGGAGCAGGATGGAGGGGTGGATCTTTCTCCCGGTGCAGTGAAAGATCCAAAGCACAGTGAACAGCGAGGCAAGCAGGATCAGCGTCACACGATGATCGTTATACGAGGGGGAATAGAGGCGGAAATTGTAGATTTTCAGATAGGTTCCGTCTTTGAAGTCAATGGTAAAGCGGAGAAATTCGCAGTTATCCTTCAGGGTGAAGTAGACGTCTTTTTCACGGCCCGGAGCAATATCAAAAGTATCCGGGGAAATGCGTGCATCGTTTGTAGAGAACAGCTTTATCGAGTTGACGCCATCGCACTCCAGATTCCACTGAAACCGGTAGGTTCCGGGAGGCAGAATCAGAGGGGAGGCAAAAGTGAGCTGTCTGTAACTGTCACCGTCCGGAATGCTCAGAATGGTTTTATCCTCCGTCTGAACGATTCCATCGGTCAGTAAATCTGGCCAGAGACGGAATTTACTGGTATAATGCGTGCACAGAAGCAGCACGGTTATCATCCATATGACAAGGACAGGGAAAGCCTGCTTCCAGTTCATTTTTTTGATCATCGCTTGGCCACCGTTCTCAGAAAATCAGCCTGTAAAGGCAGACACGCGGCCCGGATCAGGTGAAAGGCCTGTCTTAGGCGGCGTGAAAACAATACTATCATAATCGGAACGAAAAGAAATAGCAAGTGTTGAATCGAAAATGACGAAATGGGATATGGAGATTTCCTCCATTACTTTCGGCAGAAAAAACAAATGCATAACAGTCAGGAAAGAAAATGAGCAGAGTGAAAAAGAAATGGCTGACCGTTTTAGCGGGACTTGTCCTGCTGGTGACAGTGGCATTCGTTGCCTTTCTGTTGGATTACTATCGAGCCGATGAAACGGCGGTCCTTGCACTCAAATCCGATCACGTTACGGTGAATAAGACGGCATACGGATGGTTTCTGGACGGGCCATCTGAGGATACGGCATTGATCTTCTATCCGGGCGCCAGGGTGGAGGAAACAGCGTATGCACCGCTACTGCATCGGCTGGCCGAAAACGGAATGGATGTCTGTCTTTTGAAAATGCCGTTTCGGCTGGCATCTTTTGATGCAGACAGAGCCGGATCTGTCATGCAGGAATACGATTATGCGCACTGGTATGTGGGCGGGCATTCCCTTGGTGGTGCTATAGCGGCGAATTTTGCCGTCGGTCACGGGCAGGAACTGGACGGGGTGATTCTCCTGGCTGCCTATCCGTCCAAACCGCTTGATCAGAAAATGACGGAGATCCTGCTGTACGGTTCGGAGGATAAAATCCTGAACAGAAAAAGGTTAGAAGAAGGGAAAGCATTTGCCCCGGCATACTTTGTGGAGCATGTGATATCCGGTGGGAATCATGCACAGTTCGGGAACTATGGAGCCCAGAGAGGCGATGGTGAAGCGTCTGTTTCAGCGGAGGAACAGCAGAGGGAAACGGTAGAGGTAATCCTCCGTACGCTGATGGAGAAGCCGTAGAGCGGGAGACAGAAGGTCAGCAGAAAAGTGATGGAAACGACACTGGAAATGTGGGAGAGCCTGAGTTTGATCCCGGACTGTCGAAAACCCGATGGATGCCATATGATAAAACACCTGTCTGTTTGATGCCAGACATGTTCTGCTCTGTCTCTGTGATGGATCAGATAAACATGACCATGTAGTGCGGGTGCGTGATTTTCTCCTCCACCTGACCATGTTGCGTATTGGTCAGCTTATAGGCAAACGGCGGTCTGTAATGCGCAATGTACTGATTGAGGGAGGGTGTAGAGCGGTTCCCCGCTTTCACCTCAATTGGAATGACCGATCCGCTTCGTTCTAATGAAGAATTCAATCTCATGCACACTGTCCGGCTTGTAGTAATACAGGGAGTAACCCCTCTTGAACATCAGGATCATCTTCTGTTAGCCCAACTCACATTATGCATAAAATTCAAGTATCAGACAAGTGAAATTGGAATAAAATTCAAGTTCGCAATCTTCAGGTAGGGCATTTATTTCAAGTCGGAAATCCACTACCTGAAATCTGCAACTTGCAAAGGCAACTTGTGTCCGGATTTCTTTTGTAATCCAATTAATGGAAACGAATGCCTATTTCACTTTGTCCACTCGTGGTTTTACTCTTTGATAATTCCAAAAATCAAAAGCAAACGTGTCGAATTCTTCAAAACAAAAGAGACGAAATAATCAAAACAAAACCTGCGAAAAAGACAAAATTGGTGTATATTGAATCCGAGGTGATTATCTGTGAAGTATGTTCCCCGTATAGTGGATAAAACGATCGATCAGAGAACAAAAGCCTTCAATGCGATTAACATTCTCGGACCCAGGGGCTGCGGGAAAACGCGTACTGCAAAGGAACGGTGCAAAACCTTCATAGAATTTCAGGATGAAGATAAACGCGCTGGTTAT
>JAFUBF010000316.1 GCA_017460325.1 Clostridia bacterium
TCCGGTTGGTGCAGTGTGGGAAGTGCAGATGTGCCAAAGGATGCTGCGAAAGCATCATACTGGCGTGAAATGGGCCTGAGTAGCAATGATGGGGTGCAGGAAAAGAAAGACCCCTGAGGCTTCTTTTTCGGAAGATCCATCGCCTGGAGCCCCTGTCGGCATTGACCGGCTGATACATAGAAATGTGTTCGGTGTACAGTCCGGGGCAAACGGTGGAAGAGGGTACTTTCCCGCAGTTGCCGGGACGGCGGATTCGGTTTTTCACCGGCCCGGAGATCTGTGTGAACCGGATGATGAAACATCCGGGGTGGCAACACCGATCCGTATCATGCCATCCCCGCTTTTCGGTGTGTTACGGAATATGTAGCCAGGCGGAAAAGGCCAGGAAAAGCCTTATAGATGCCTGAGGGAGAATGACCCGCAAAAGGAACATAGGAGGTGAGTTTATGTCGTTGATTTCTGATTATGAACAGCGGACAGCCTGGAAATATGAGCCGATTCACGGCTGGTTCCATACCCATGAGGGTTTGGAAAGAAAGGTGAATCCAGATGGGAGCTATGCACCATTCTATGGCAGTACAGTCGTGTTCAGACCGGGGGCAAAGTGTTTTCATTTCATTCACGAGATGCAGAAATTCATTCATTATCGGCTTGATGAAACCGGAATGCTGGCCTCTCCTCTTCCTGAATCGACGATTCATATGACGCTTCATGACCTGATTTCGCCGGAAATGTGTTCATCCGGTTCGGAGGAAGAATACAATCATGAAGTGGCACAGAGCTTCGTCCGTGCATCCGGTATCGTTGAAGAGATCCGAAAAGATTATGCGGGCAGAAAGATTTCCATGGTTCCGGATCGGATCGTGAACATGGTATCCAAGTCCCTGGTACTGATGCTCCGCCCGCAGAACGAGGAGGATTTTGAGCTGCTGAGGGAACTGTATCGCCGGTTTGACGCGGTTCAGAGTCTTCCGTATCCTCTGACGCCGCATATTACCCTTGCGTATTTCAGACCCTGTATGATAGACGGGGACAGGCTTGGCGAAACAGTCGGTGCTGCGCAGGTCTTCCCGGAGAAAGCGCCTGTGTTTGAGTTTTTCCCGGAGGGACTGACTGCACAGAGCTTCCTCGACATGCAAACCTATCAGGATATTCCGTAGCGGCTTTGCCTGTGCTGTGATGGCGGACTGAACCGCAGTGTAATGGCGGCTCAGATTGTGAATCATCTTGCTCGGGAAAGAAATCTTCCGGTTATCGCGGAGGCAAGAGCGGCCTATCCGATGACACAGGGACAGCCGATTCAGGATCTGGTTTGGAACACACTGGAGAGCCATGGAATATCTGACTCTGCGCAAGAAAATCACTTGTCATGCACAAAAAGGAAGCATCCTTTCGGATGCTTCCTTGATCATTTACCGGGGGATTAATACATTCCGCCGCCCATATCCGGAGCAGCAGGTGCAGCAGGCGTTTTCTCCGGAATGTCAGCCACCAGAGACTCGGTGGTCAGAACGCTTGCGGCAACAGAAGCAGCATTCTGCAGAGCGCTGCGGGTAACCTTGGTCGGGTCGATGATGCCGGCTTCGCTCATGTCGACATACTTGTCGTTCAGGGCGTCATAGCCGTATCCGCACTTTCCGGCACGCTTGATGTTCTCGACAACGACGGAACCTTCTACGCCGGCATTCTGCGCGATCTGGCGAACCGGCTCCTCGAGTGCGCGGAGGATGATCTGCACACCGGTCTTGGCGTCGCCGCTGTAATTCGGGAGGATCGCCTCGACATCAGCCAGGGTGTTGAGCAGAGCGGTTCCGCCACCGGGGACGATACCCTCTTCAACAGCAGCACGGGTAGCAGCGAGAGCATCCTCGATACGGAGCTTGCGCTCTTTCATCTCGATCTCGGTGGCAGCACCGACCTGGATGACGGCCACGCCGCCGGCCAGCTTGGCCAGACGCTCCTGGAGCTTCTCACGGTCATAATCAGAGGTGGTCTCACCGATCTGAGCGCGGATGGAGGCGATACGGGCGCTGATGTCGGCCTTGCTGCCGGCACCATCGACGATGGTGGTGGTGTCCTGGTCAACCGTGACCTGACGGGCGCTGCCCAGCATGTCAACGGTGGCAGACTTGAGATCATAACCGAGCTCCTCGGAAATCACCTGTCCACCGGTCAGGATGGCGATATCCTGCAGCATGGCCTTCCGGCGATCGCCGAAGCCAGGTGCCTTGACGCCAACACAGGTGAAGGTGCCGCGCAGCTTGTTGACAACCAGGGTAGCCATGGCCTCGCCTTCGATGTCCTCAGCGATGATCAGCATCTGACGGCCGGCCTGCACAACCTGCTCAAGCAGCGGGAGGATCTCCTGGATATTGGCGATCTTCTTGTCGGTGATGAGGATGTACGGATTGTTCAGTACAGCTTCCATCTTCTCGGTGTCGGTGGCCATGTAAGCGGAAACATAACCGCGGTCAAACTGCATGCCTTCCACCAGGTTCAGGTTGGTCTGCATGGTCTTGCTTTCCTCAACGGTGATGACGCCGTCATTGCCGACCTTCTCCATGGCCTCAGAAATGAGCTTGCCGACGGAGGGGTTGGAAGCGGAAATCGCTGCGATGTTCTCGATGGACTGCTTGCCGCTGACCGGCTGGCTCATCTTCTTGAGGCTCTCAACAGCCGCGTCGGTGGCCGCTTCAATGCCGCTGCGCAGGATCATCGGGTTTGCACCGGCTGCCAGGTTCTTAAGGCCCTCACGGATGACGGCCTGAGCCAGCAGGGTAGCAGTGGTGGTGCCGTCGCCGGCCACGTCGTTGGTCTTGGTGGCAACTTCCTTGACGAGCTGAGCGCCCATGTTCTCAAAGGGATCCTGGAGCTCCACTTCCTTGGCGATGGTCACACCGTCATTGGTGATGAGCGGGCTGCCATACTTCTTGTCAAGCACAACGTTGCGGCCCTTGGGTCCAAGGGTGATCTTTACGGTATCTGCAAGAGCATTGATGCCCTTTTCGAGAGAACGGCGGGCTTCCTCGCCGAAGATAATCTGCTTTGCCATAATTGATTCCTCCTGTCAGTTCCTTACTCTACAATAGCAAGAATGTCATTCTGGCGAATGATCTTGTACTCTTCGCCATCGATCTTGATCTCGGTGCCGGCATACTTGGAATAGACAACCTTCTGTCCTTCCTTGACCTGCATGGTGATATCTTTTCCGTCAACGACGCCGCCGGGGCCAACAGCGATAACGAAGGCATACTGGGGCTTTTCCTTGGCGGAATTGGTCAGGATAATGCCACCCTTGGTGGTCTCCTCGCTCTCAGCGTCCTTAATGACGACACGGTCGAAAAGGGGTTTCAGATTCATGATTCGGACCTCCTTAATATTTTCCTTGCGGAAATTGAACGTTTCCTGAATTGTTAGCACTCAATCGCGGTGAGTGCTAACAAGCGTGTAATACTATAATTCCGAAACGTCTTTTCTTCAACCTGAGAAATTTTCGAATTTCCATGAAAACCGGTCGAAATCAGCCGATTTTTCAAAATAACTCGTTCAAACACCAGAAAATTCAAAAATTTCAGCATTTTTCTGATTTTTTAATGTCTGTCACGAAATCGTGACAATTTGATGTATGATGTGCGGGAATGGAGGCGTTTGAAAATGGAGAGCTTTGCCCGAAAGATCATTGACTGGTATGACAGGGGACACCGGATGTTTCCCTGGCGGGAGACGAAGGACCCGTACCGGATCTGGGTGTCGGAAATCATGCTGCAGCAGACACGGGCGGAAACGGTTGTTTCCTATTATAATCGGTTTATAGCCCTTTTCCCGACGCTGGAGGCGCTGGCAAATGCCGGGGAGGATGAACTGCTCAAAGCCTGGGAGGGACTGGGGTATTACAGCCGTGCACGGAATCTGAAAAAGTGTGCAGTTTTGTTGGTGACAGAGTACCAGGGACGGTTTCCGGATACTCCGGAGCAGCTTCTGCAGCTTCCCGGGATCGGCCCATATACGGCCGGTGCCATTGCCTCCATTGCCTTTGGAAGGAAATGCAGCGCGGTGGACGGGAATGTCCTGCGGGTCATGGCTCGGGTGGAGGGAATTGAGGAGGACATCCGCCGCCCGGAGGTTGTTCGCCGGATCCGGGAACGAACGGATGCCCGGCTGCCGGATCAGGACTGTGACCGTTTTTCCAATGCCATGATGGAACTGGGAGCCTGCATATGCGTGCCGAAGCATCCGCGCTGTGAGGCGTGTCCGGTGGCGGATCTCTGTACGGCATGGAAAACGGGCTGTCAGGGGGAACTGCCGGTTCGCTCCAGAGCGAAACCGCAGCGGGTGGAAAAACGGGATATCCTTCTCCTGTATTCAGATAACCGGGTTCTGATTCTCCGCCAGAATGAGGGCCTCCTTGAGGGCCTGTATTCCTTTCCGAATCTTTCCGGATGGCTTTCGGAGGAGGAACATCTGTCGTTCCTTCACAGTCATGGAATGGATGGACAGTTGCTGGGGGAGAGGGAGCCGGCCAGGCATGTCTTTTCTCATGTAATCTGGGAAATGCGCATTTACGAATACCGGATAACCCGCGAAAACGGGTCGTACGGTGGATGGGCAAACGGGCAGGATCTGCAAAGACTGCCCATGGCAACGGCCATAAAAAAGGCCAGGCAATACTGCCTGGCCAGTTTGAATCAACATGCTTCAAAGGTTATGCACTTGCCGCTTCAGAAATGAGGCGGTCTTTGTTTACGGCAAAGACGGGCGCATTGCTCCTGGCCTTTGCGGGAACGTAAAGACTGAAATCCCGCTCGGAAACCTGGAACGTTCCGCAGCCTTCCTCGTCAATCTGCACAGGCGGGAAACCGCCATGCAGCGCGATAAAGGTTTCACCTGCGTGCTCCTGTCCGACAAACATCCGTTTTTCGCCGTCCCCCTGATTGGAACAGAGGAACGCCAGTCCGCTTCCGCGGTGTTCACTGTCACCGATCCGGGTAAACCCGACGACAGCGTGATGATCGAAGTAATCATACAGCTGGCCGTAGGCGTATTTCCGGCAGGCACGCATCAGCAGACGCAGATTTTTGACCGGGGGAATATTCTGATACGGCATTCCGTACAGATCGCCCCAGAAGACGCAGGGAATTCCCTGACCACGAAGGAGAATGATGCCATAGGCAGCCGGTTTGAACCAGCCGGAGACAAAGCTCTCCAGCGACTGTCCGGGCTGCGTATCGTGGTTATCGACAAAGGTAACGGTATGATCCGGCTGTGTCTTGGACAGGGTATCGTTGAGAAGCGAACCCATGTCAAAGCTGCCGTCGCTGATGGCCGCCTCGTGGAAACGATAATGAAGCGGGACATCAAACAGGGACATGCTGTAGTGAACCTCCTCCAGATAGGAAAGGAGAGAGGCCAGGTTGGCGCTCCAGTACTCACCGACGGTAAACAGTTCCCGTCCGGTCTTTTTCCGCAGTGCGCTGAGCCATTCTTCCATGAAACCGGCGCTGATATGCTTGACAGCATCCAGACGGAATCCATCGACAGCGGTCTTGTTGAGCGTGAACATCCCCCAGCGGATCAGTTCCTTTTTCACATCACGCTGGTTGACGTCCACGTCACAACCCATAAGGTAATCGTAGTTTCCCAGTTCACCGTCCACATCCGGGGCAAAGGATTTGCCGTCAATCAGGAAAAGATGATGATCCGGGTCTTTTTTATCGTATCCGACGGAGGTAAAGCAGTGACTGTCCCATTTAAAATTGGAGTAACGGCCTTTACGACCGGGGAAGATAAATTTTGTATATAAAAGCGAATTCTGCGTCTCCGGCTGAATTTCCATCCGGTTGTCTGTGGAGACCACATGTGTTTTGACCTTTTCACAGAGTTCCGCGCCCATCCGGTGGTTCATGACCATATCCGAAAGGGTCTTGATGCCGAAACGATGCAGCGTTCGAATTGCATGAGTATACTGATCGGCTGTTCCGTATTTGGTGCGGACGCTGCCGCACTGATTGAATTCCCCAAGATCATAGGGGTCATATACGGCGTATCCGACTTCTTCCTGTCCGCCGGTTCCTTTATAGGCGGGCGGCAGCCAGATCGATGTTACACCGGCGCGATGCAGTGAAAGCGCCATGGATGCAAGCCTGTCCCAGTGTTTGCCATCTGCGGGCAGATTCCATTCAAATCCCTGAAGCATGATTTCGTTTTTATCCATCTCATTCCTCCTCTCGATTGGATGCTGCGTATTATATCCCCCGCGTCAGGGAATGCAACCCGGCCAAACCTGCGATAATTAAGTCAGAACGTCCGTATGGGGAAAGCCTTTCCGGCGATTTCCTTAACTTTCTGAAGTCGGAGGGGGAGTTTTCCACAGAAAGACAGAAGAAAACGAAAAACAGGAAGGAAATGCCGCCGGGCACTTCCTTCCTGTTTATATATAAGGGCAGGGTCATCTGGGTTCATACGGAAAACCGCTGAAAACCGGCTTCCCGGTGTACGTGAGAGGCTCTGTTTCCCCTCGCAGAACGGAAAGCGCCGCATTGGCCATGGTTTCAAGCTCGGACTCAGCCGGATAAACGAAAACGTCCGCTATGAATCCGCATCTCCGGCGG
This sequence comes from Clostridia bacterium, assembly GCA_017460325.1. Taxonomy (GTDB): domain Bacteria; phylum Bacillota; class Clostridia; order Christensenellales; family Aristaeellaceae; genus Ventricola. Next base: position 6,609 of record JAFUBF010000316.1, read on the forward strand.
ATTTCCTCTGCAATTTCCGGAAAACGGAGAAGCCCGCCGGTCAGGACAATGCCATCCACCTTTCCGCACAGCACGGTACTCATGGCGCCGATGGACTTACAGATCTGATAAATCATGGCATCCCAGACCAGCTTTGCATACGGGTCACCGGACTCAATGAGCGCATGGATATGATCTGTATTGGAGGTGCCGAAGTGACTGCTGAGGCCGCCGGACTCGGTGCAGAGCATGAGCAGATCCGCGTGGGGCATCTGGCTGAAGTGCTCGAGAACATCGGTCACGGCCATGGATCCCATTCGGGTCGGCGTGAACGGGCCCTCGCCGCCGCCGGCGTTGTTTCCGTCGATCATGCGGCCCTTTTCGTGAGCCGTGATGGAGATACCGCCATCAATATGACAGAGGATCAGGTTCAGCTCTTCATAGGGACGCCCGATGGTTTTGCCGTGCCGTTTTCCGATTTCCTTCAGGCTCAGCGCGTGGGAGATGGCGTGGCGGTAGACCCCTTTGACGCCGGTAACTCTTGCCACATCCTGCAGTTCATCCACCACGGTGGGGTTCAGGGTGAGAATCAGCCCGCCGTAGATTTTCTGCAGCTCGGCAGCCAGCTGAATGCCCAGATTGGAGACGTGATTCAGTCCGCCCTTCTGCGCCCGTGTATCCTCGATCATCTGCTCGTTGATGGTGTACACGCCGCTTTTAACGGAATAGGAACTGCCACCCCGTCCGATGATGGCGTGAAGGTTGGACAGATCCAGGTGTCTTTCCTCGATAAAGGAACGGATGAATTCCAGCCGGTAGGAAAGCTGATCGTTGATGGTCGGGAACTGTCTCAGAATGGTTGAATCGTGGAAGACATTTTCGCAGGCAATCTGCGTTTCATTTTCATAAAGGGCAAGTTTGGTTGAGGTAGAACCCGGGTTAATGACAAACACTTTGTACTTCATCATTTGCCTCATATCCCAGCACCGA
>JAFUBF010000317.1 GCA_017460325.1 Clostridia bacterium
CCCTGGCTGAACGTGTCCCCTTCCTTGAAGGGCAACTCATACGCTGCACATTTCAGATGGTTCATGAGGACATAGAGGTTGTCCGGATGGACCAGGGCATTTTCGGGTGAATGTCCGAAGAAGTAGGAAGGATTATTGACGATGTACTGATCCAGCCCGGCGGAGGTGGCCACGAGAATGGTCAGGGCGGTGTTTTTCCGCCGTCCTGCACGCCCCGCCTCCTGCCAGGTACTGGCAATGGTTCCCGGGTAGCCGCACATGATGCATACATCCAGCTGCCCGATATCAATGCCCAGTTCCAGGGCATTGGTGGACACGACGGCGCGGACGGTGCCGCTTCGAAGGCCCCGTTCAATTTCGCGCCGCAGGGAGGGCAGATACCCGCCACGGTAGCCGCGCACCTTGCCGGTATTTCCCAGCGGTTCCCGGACTCTTTCCTTGAGATGCCTTGTAATGACCTCAACGCTCACCCTCGATTTGGCAAAAACGATGGTGGAAATGTTGTTGTCAACCATGCGTGAGGCCAGGGCGATGCTGTCCTGCAGGGCAGACCGGCGGATACTCAGCTGTTCATTGATCACCGGCGGATTGTAAAAAACCACATGCCGCTCCCCCGAGGCGGCCCCGTTCCGGCTGACCAGGGTTACCGGTCGCCCGATGAGAATCTCGGAGAGTCGGTCCGGGTTGGCAATGGTCGCCGAGCAGCAGATGAACTGCGGGTGTGAACCGTAGAATTCACACAGCCGGAGAAGCCGCCGGATCACATTTCCCAGGTTGGAGCCGAATACGCCTCTGTACACGTGAATCTCATCGATCACGATGTATCGGAGATTTTCAAAGAGTTTGACCCATTTGGTATGGTGCGGAAGAATGCCGGAATGGAGCATGTCGGGGTTGGTGACCACGATATGTCCGGCCTGACGGACCGCCCGCCGGGCGGCCGCCGGTGTATCCCCGTCATACGTATAGGTCTTCACATCGACATGCATGGCCTCGATCAGTTCGTACAGTTCCGCCACCTGATCGGCTGAAAGCGCTTTTGTCGGGAAAAGATACAGCGCTCTCGCATCCGGGTTCTTCATGATCTCCCCGAGAACCGGCAGGTTGTAACACAGGGTCTTGCCTGAGGCCGTCGGGGTAACCACGCAGATGTCCTTTTTCGCCATGGCCAGGTCAATCGCCTCGCGCTGGTGACTGTACAGCTGCGCGATGCCCCGGTTTCGAAGTACCTCAATCAGCCTCGGATCCGTTCCGTCCGGAAACGGTGCGTATTCTGCCGGTTTCGCGGGGATGGTTTCCCAGTGGGCCACGTTCCCCATAAACTCCGGATCGGCCCGGAGCGTTCCAATCAGCTGATCCAAATTCATGATGCTATTCCTCCGAATGGTATGCCATTTCGCTTGGGACAAGCTGCTCCTGCGTATCTGTCCCGGTTTCCGGCAAAAGCCCTGTCAGCGGAAGCAGTTCAATGCGAATCTGCTCCTCCTCTACCAGCAGTACGATGTGACGGAGATCCGGTTCCTGCAGAAGACGCAGACTGAGGGGATCACTGATCATATCCTGAATCTGCCGACGGATGTTTCGTGCCCCGCTGTCCCTGCTCATTCCGTGACGGGCAATGACAAGTGGCACATCCTCCCCGTAATCCAGATGATACCCGCGGGCGGCCAGACGCTCTGACAACTGAGCCAGCATATTCCCCGCGATGCGGGCACCGTCCTCCTCGGTCAGCTGATTCATGACAATAATGTCATCGATCCGCCCCAGGAATTCCGGCCGGAACACGTTTTTCACCCGGTTCATCAGCTGCCGTTTCAGATCCCCGCGACTGGTGTCACCGAACCCCATCTGCCGGTCCATGTCAAAGGTAACCCCTGCATTGCTGGTCATCATCACGACAGTGTTCCTGAAATTCACCCGGTGGCCCACGCTGTCCGTCAGTTCCCCGTTGTCAAGGAGCTGCAGGAGTAAATTATATACCTTTGGATGGGCTTTTTCAATTTCATCGAACAGAACGACGGAATAAGGCCGGTTCAATACAGAATCGGTCAGTTTGGCGCCGTCGCCGTATCCCACATAGCCGGGCGGTGAACCGATCAGGGCGGTGATGGAAATCTCCTCGGAATACTCCGACATATCCAGCCGAACCAGGGCATCCCGGCTTCCAAAGTAGTGCTCCGCCAGAGCCCGGCAGAGTTCGGTTTTCCCCACGCCGGAACTGCCCAGAAGCAGGAATACGCCCAGCGGCCTGTCCGGATCGCCAAGACCGGCGGTACTTCTTCTGAGAGAGGCACACACCCGGTGCACTGCCTCCGTCTGCCCGATCACGTGGCGGTTCATCCGCTCCTCGAGGGTGAGGAGGTTTTCGTTTCCCCTGAACAGGATCTGTTCGGCGGGGATGCCCGTCCATGTGGACACCACCTGCGCCACATCCGTTTCCCGGATGACCGGGCCGCCCTTCTCCCGTGCACGCTTTCGGATCAATTCGTTTTCCAGTTCCTCATTTCCCTGTTGGATGGCCTCAAGCAGCCTGGCCGCATTTTCAACGCCCTGACCCTGTGTCCCGATTCCCAGTTTGCACCGGCTGGCCGTTTCATCCAGGAGATCAATGGCCTTGTCCGGAAGCCTTCGGTCCGTGATAAAGCGGTCTGAAAAGTCCACTGCGGCAACCAGTGCCTCATCCGTAATGGTCACGTGATGGAACTCTTCATACCGTTCCCGGATCCCCTCCAGAATGGAGAGCGTCTCTGCCCGGGTGGGTTCCTCCACGTCAATTCGCTGGAAGCGCCGGGCCAGCGCCATGTCTTTTTCAAAATACTTGCGGTACTCCGCTCTCGTGGTGGACCCGATGACCCTGAGATTTCCCCTGGCCAGTGCCGGTTTCAGCATGTTTCCGGCGTCCATGGATCCGTCTCCCCGGCCGCCGCCCACCACCATGTGAATTTCATCGATGAACAGGACCGCACTGGGATCCTGCTGCAGGGCATCAATGAGGCGTGTC
>JAFUBF010000318.1 GCA_017460325.1 Clostridia bacterium
ATATAGCAGAATAACCGGTCTTTGTATTTTTCGGTTGCATTGACATCTGACATCCAATCACCTCTTTCTGAAGGGATTATAACACAGACAAATGGGACGATCAATAAGGAGAAAAGCGATCATGGGGCGGGCCGGAATCTCAGTCAACAATCCCCCTGACCGTCAATCTTCTCCCTTATTGGTGTTTTGGCTTTCGGCACCGTATGACTGATAAGGAACGCTGTTTGACAAACCGGTGCAGCCTTTACTCACTCCTTCCAGGCTCTTTCTGTCATCTCGCCGATCCGCCGGAAGAAGCGAAGAAAGGGCCGCAGGATCATAATCGTCTCCGTTTCCGACGGGATCCGGTTTCCTTTTCGGTCAGACTTATGAAAAAGGTGTCAGCAGCATAGACAGAAACCTGAGCTTGGAGCAGAATTGAACAGTAAACGGACAGTAAAAAAAGTTGCAACAGTAAACAGACAGTAAACGGAAAAGATCGGCATGTCCTCCGGTATTCAGGCATTGGCTGCCTGAAATGATGGCGCAGTCCGGACAGATCATCAGCGGGTATCGCCGAGAGAGACCTTCCGGCTTGCTCAGGCGATTTACGCCATCATTTCCGCGGAAACCGGATCCGGCATAGTCTGCATGCCGGATGTTCCTGACCCGCATCACCGAATTCCGCCATCATTTCCCTGTATCTGCCGGATCAGACGAGTCTACCCCTCCGGCGTATAGATCACGTCCATCTCATTTTTTTCGGGCGGCTCAAACAGTGATTCAAGTTTCTTCAGCAAACCTTCGTCCACATAAAAATCCGGTCCCCGATTTCCCTGTTCAATTCCGGCATTCCGCTTTGCGATATGCCGCCTCCAGCAGTCATCATCAATGTCGATATAGTGCCATTCATACGCCGTTTTCTGCGCGGTCAGAAAAGCAGAAATGTCGCGTCGGTTCTCCCGGGTCCAGAATCCCCAGTCAAGAATCACATTCGCACCGGCCCCGACGATTTCCACTGTCTTTTTCCGCAGGTACAGATTCACCCTTTGGGCAAAGGCATCGTAGAATTCGCCCTGCTCATTCTCGATCAGATCCCATGTTACCTCGTCCGTTGACAGGATCACAGCCCCCACATTTTCCCGGATCAGCCTCGCATACCGGCTTTTCCCGCTGCAGATCTTCCCACAGATCAGATAGACCTTTGGCATTTCCGAATATCCCTCCCATGTCCGAATCTGACAGGCTCAAAGATGATCACATCGTCCACGGCAACCGGATGTTCGGCAGATCAAGTAACCTCACGTCCTGCAGGTCATAGGTGATGCCATTTTCATCCAGTTCCTTCAGAAACGCATTCAGAAGCAGCGGATTTGAAACCGACTGGATCAGATCAAGTGTAAAACGGCCATTGACAGCGGAAATCTCGATATGTGTCATCATCCACCCTCCTGGCTATCATACGTTGATGCAGCAATGATGTCAATTCTATCACAAAGAGCGAATGATGGTTGACACACCTTTCGCAAGCCCTCACAAGGGTACAATTGTGGTTTCGCTCAGAAGAAGAGTTGAACCGGGAAAATTCCTATCCCCTTTACAGTTGAGCAGAATTTCACTACAATAGCTATACCCGGTGTGGAGGTGAAAAGACTGGAACAGGTTAAACACAGTGATCCAAAAACAGGGACAGTTTACCTGTATTCTTTCCTTAAAACGGGACAGGGAAGCCAAAATATAAAGACATTCGAAAGCGGATCGGTAAACTTGATGAGGATGGTAACCTGGTTCCAACCGGGCGTGTCAGACAGCGCAAAGAAGAATGACGACGCCGGGTTTTCCCCTGTTGTCACTGCTTCCGGTAACAGTTTTGAAGCGCCGTATGAAGCTGAACATAGACAACTGGAAGAGGCTGTGCAGGAACTCACTCTGTTGAAACAAAAGAACCTGGAGTTATCCGTGAAAAACGAACGGCTGTCCTCCACTCCGGAAAAAATGATGCATGTGGCTCTGGCTGAATTCCCGGAATTCTGTTCCCGACAGAAGGACTTTTATGCCACAGCCCGAAATGGGTTGTTGTTTCCGTTTCCCTCAGAAAATGATATCATGGATACCGAACAGATTCTCCGGTTATCCCGATAAAGATCCGAGTCATGACATCGGAGGCGGGAGGGATCAATAACAGATCAGCCCTCAGGGGCAGCCTGCACAGGGGAACGAAGCGTTTCCCGGGAGCTGACGCAGACAGAACGGATATCCGGTACGCCTTACTGAAAGACCTGACCGAGAAACCAGAAAGTGAGGAATTTTTAAATGGAAACGAAAAAGCTGGGATTTGGACTCATGCGACTGCCGACGCTGGACCCCGGGGATGCGGCAAGTGTGGATATGGAGACACTCAAAAAGATGGTTGACCTGTTTATGAGCAGAGGGTTCACCTACTTTGACACGGCCATCATGTACAACGGCTTTGCCAGTCAGCGTGCGGCAAAGGAAGCACTGGTAGATCGGTATCCCCGGGACAGTTTCACCCTTGCCACCAAGCTGCATAACGCCTTCTTCGAGACAAAGGAAGACCGGGACAGGGTCTTCAGTGAACAGCTGGAACAGACCGGCGCCGGGTATTTTGACTACTACCTGATCCACGGTATCGAAGCAGGAAGCTGGCCGAAGTACGAACAGTTGGACTGCTTCAACTGGCTGCTGGAAAAGAAAGCACAGGGACTGGTCCGGCACGCCGGTTTCTCCTTCCATGACACGCCGGAGCTGCTGGACCTGATCCTGACCAGGTATCCGCAGATGGAGTTCGTCCAGCTCCAGATCAATTACCTGGACTGGGAAAGCGAATGGATCCGTTCCAGGGAAGTGTATGAGGTGGCCTGCAAACACAACAAGCCAGTCATTGTCATGGAACCGGTCAAGGGCGGAACACTGGCCAATGTCCCTCCGGAGGCGGAAAAACTGCTCAAAGCGGCTGCGCCGGAGATGTCAATCCCCTCCTGGGCCATCCGCTTCGCGGCATCCCAGCCCAACGTGATGATGGTCCTCTCCGGCATGAGCACCCTGGAGCAGGTGGAGGACAACACCTCCTTCATGACGGACTTCAGGCCGCTGACGGAGGAAGAGATCCGGCTGACGCACCGGGCTGCGGAGATCATTAACGCGCAGATTGCCGTGCCCTGTACCGGCTGCTCCTACTGCACGGAAGGCTGCCCGATGAATATCCCGATCCCCAAATACTTCTCGCTCTATAACGAGGACATGCGGGAGGACATGGCCCAAAAGGGCTGGACCGTCAATTACTCCAACTACGGAAACCTGACAAAGAGCTTCGGAAAGGCAAAGGACTGCGTTGCCTGCGGACAGTGCGAGAGTGTCTGTCCACAGCACCTGCCGATCATCGACCTGATGAAGAAGGTTTCCGGGCATTTCGATCCCTGGGCCTGAGTGCCCGGATCAGCAGACTGATAAACATCACGGAGGGACTGAGATGAATACCAGACGTTTGGGAAAAACAAACCTGCAGGTCAGCGAGATCGGCTTTGGCGGTGAATGGCTGGAGCGGCACGAGGAAAGCGAATCCGTTGCACTTCTCAAATATGCCCACCGGCAGGGAATCAACATTCTTGACTGCTGGATGCCCGACCCGAAATCCCGGGACATCATCGGAAAGGCCATTGCGGAAGACCGGGCCGGATGGATTGTGCAGGGGCACATCGGCTCCACCTACCAGGGCGGGCAGTATACCCGTACAAGAGACGTGGAGCAGTGCCGGATCGCCTTCGAGGACCTGCTGAGGCGGCTGAAGACGGATTATATCGACCTGGGGATGATCCACTATGTGGATCTGGAAAGTGACTGGGAGATCGTTTCCCATCCGGGCCCCTATCTGGACTATGTCAGGGAACTGAAGGCGAAGGGCATCATCCGTCACATCGGACTGTCCACGCATAATCCGACCATCGCAAGGAAGGCCGCAGAGAGCGGCCTGGTGGAGATGATCCTCTTCAGCGTGAATCCCGCTTTTGACCTGATGCCCCCGACAGACAATCTCGATAACTACTTTTCGGATCAGTATGCGGAGGATCTGAACGGCGTTGACCCCGTCCGCGTGGAGATGTACAAGGTCTGTCAGCAACGGGACATCGGCATTACCTGTATGAAACCCTTCGCAGGCGGACGCCTGTTTGATGCGGCCCGTTCCCCCTTTGGCGTCGCCCTGACCCCGGTTCAGTGCATTCACTATGCCCTGAACAAACCGGCTGTCGCATCCGTGCTGTGCGGTTACGATACCCCGGATCAGGTAGATGCCGCCCTGGCATATGAAACCGCACCGGACAGCGAAAAGGACTATGCCAGCGTCCTGGCAAACGCTCCGAAACATACCTTTGCCGGCGGCGAATGCACCTACTGCGGGCACTGCAAGCCCTGTCCCGTTAACATCGACATCGCCATGGTGAACAAGCTCTATGACCTGGCCGTGATGCAGCCAAAGGTGCCCGAGTCCCTGAAACAGCACTATCTCTCCCTTGAGCATCATGCAGGCGAATGTGTCCACTGCCACGGCTGCGAAAGCCGCTGCCCGTTCTCGGTGAAGGTGGCCGACCGGATGACCGGAACGGCCAAACTGTTCGGTCAGTGATCCGGACCATATCCCAACGGCAGGAGCGTTCCCAAAGCGCAGCAATGCCGTTTTGTCCCGCAATGGAGATCCTCTGAAGCGGGAGAGCCATTGCCCGCCACACTGGACAGCTGTCAGCAAATCTCATCACAAAACCAGTCGCCTCCCTCTCAGTGGCAGGCGACTGGTTTTCTGTGTGGCCGGGCAATGTCAGATTTCCGTGTGCCCTGCGCAGGGCGTTATATTTCTGACGGATTGCAGCCTCTTTTAATGTTGCTGTGGCTTTCGGCACCGCAGGATGGACAGGGAACATGATTTGACAAACCGGTGCAGACCCTGCCCACTCCTTTTCAACCCTGTTCCCCGCCATTCTGGTCCGTTCCCTCAAAATATGGTATAATACCGGCATCGGGACTGAATCAACATTTGAGACTGAACCGAGGACAGATCTATGCAAAAGAAGAAGCTGTTTGATGACATCCCCTGCCTGGAAGGGGAACATCTTATTCTCCGAAAAATGACGGATTCCGACTGTGATGCACTTCGGGAGATGTCAGACAACGGAAATATTTACTGATATGAGCCAACCTATCTTCTTGAGCAGCAGTATTCGGATATGCATCAGCTGATTCGCGATCTTTACGGAAAATACTTTGACACGAAACAGAATCTGATTCTCGGAACATACCTGAGGGAAATACCCTCCGAACTGTGCGGACTGGCAGAATTCTATGATTATCTGGATCATCTCCATACCGTCAGCATCGGAGGGCGTCTGCGTGAAAAATTCTGGAAAAGTGGAATCGGTTCTGAGACGATACAACTAATGATCGACTATCTGTTCAGGGAAACCGATATCGAAATCATAACGGCAAGTACCATGCCCGGCAACAGGGCATCCGCCCGGCTGCTTGAAAAAGCCGGCTTCCAGACGACCAACCATATCCGCAAGGAAGACTGGGGACATGCCGAATCGACGGATGCGTATCGCTGGTTTCTGTGAATTCCGGAATGCGTGTTGTCCCCGGAACGGTTGGGCCCCTGCAACACTGCAGCATACCTGTAGTCTGAATTAGAAAGGATCGGGTGCACGGGGGAGTCCGGGCAGACCAGGCCCCCGGGGCGCATCCGGTGCGTAAACGCACCTCCTGCGAGGCGCTTCACTGCCGGGACGGAAGATTTCGGGAATCCATTGCTTTCTGTCCATTGCACAGCGGAAAACGGTGCAAATCGCCCTCCAGACCGCTCAGCCCAAAAAGCGGTGAACCTCCCCTCGCTTTCCGAAAACCGTTCCGTTTCAGATAAAAAAACTGACACAGGGAGCGTTTCATATGATTCAAAATCGCTCAATGTTTGCTTTTCCGGAAGAACTGAGAACGACCACAACCGCGTCGGAAGACTTCAAATCGAATATCCTGGAACAGAAACGATACGTGGATAAAACTCACGTCCTGATTTCTCTTCTTCAGCGTAAACACGAAACGACGTTTTTTCTTCGTCCGAGGAGATTCGGAAAGACGCTGACCCTGTCCATGTTGCGCTACTACCTGGAAGATACCCGGGATGAGTCGCTGAATGCTGAAAACAGAAAACTGTTTGAAGGCATGAAGATCACGCAGGCTGGCGACTTCTATACCAGTCAGATGACCTCTTATCCAGTGATCAGCCTGACCTTTCAGTCAGTCAGGGGGAACTCTTTTGAAGATGCCTGCGAAATGCTGATCAGTCTGATTCAGGATATCTATGACAGATACCATGATATTCTCTTTTCGGATAATCTTACGACGGTATACAAGAGATACTTTCAGCGCGTCTGGACCGGAGAAGATCCGGAGACAGGAAAAAACGCCTCCATTACTGACTACAAAAAGTCTTTGAAGAATCTGACTTTCTTCTTACGCATGGTCTACGGAAAACGCACCGTTGTCCTGATTGATGAGTATGACGTGCCGCTGGAAAAGGCCTGTCAGGGTGGCTATTATCCCCAAATGCTCGACCTCATCAGCGGCATGCTTCAGGGTGTACTCAAAACGAATTCTGAAAATCTCCAGTTTGCGGTGGTGACAGGCTGTCTTCGGATCGCCAAAGAAAGCATCTATACAGGGCTGAACAATCCTGCCATCAACACTGTGATGTCCTATGAGGAAAGTGATATCTTTGGATTTACAGAAGACGAGGTTCAGGAACTTCTCAGTGAAAACGGGCTGGCCGAGCGCATGAAAGATGTCAAAGCCTGGTATGACGGATACCGTTTTGGAAAAACTGTGATTTATAATCCCTGGTCTGTCATCCGCTTCATTGAAAATGCGAAAGCAGGTGATCCGGCTGAGCCACGGGAGCATTGGGGAAATACCAGCAGCAACGATATTCTGAGAGAACTGGCTGCCAAAGGTTCCCGGGCTGTGAAGGATAAGGTGGAATGCCTGATTCACGGTAAACCAATCCAGTTTTCCTTCTCTGATCACATTGTCTATACTGAGATTTCTTACAAAGATGACAACATCTTCAACATCATGCTGAATACAGGGTATCTGACGGCCACTTCTTATGACGGAAAGATGGTGACGGCGAAAATTCCCAACAAAGAAATCGAGACACTGTTTGAGGACCAGATCAAATCCTGGTTTGACGGACATATCAAACAATCATTTGATGTGCAGGGTCTTTATCAGGCGATTTTGAAGGGTGACGGTGACGGAGCGAAAGCGTTTCAGGCAATTCTGAAAAGAGAGATTCTTTCAGCGATCAGTTACTATGACACACAGGAAGCCTTCTATCATGGAATGCTGCTTGCCCTGATGGCGTCCAACCAGGATTACATGGTCTCAAGTAATCGGGAAGCCGGTCTGGGGCGGTTCGATATAGAAAGCAAGTTGCGCTACGATCCGGATGATGCAATCGCACTGGAAGTGAAGGTTGCTTCCTCTCCGTCGGAAATGGAGATACTTTCTGCAGAAGCAGCAAAGCAGATTGAGCGGAAAAAATATGTGACAGATCTGCTTCGGGAAGGCTACGAAAAAATCTACACCTATGGCATTGCGTTTTACGGGAAGACCTGCAGAGTCTGTGCCGGACCGGTCAGTACGCAATCGGATTTGGACCGTCTTCTGTCCAATGACTGAACCCGTGACAAATCGGGCATGATGCGCAATTTTACAAATCCCGAATACAACCTGAAAATTGCTCTCCCAGCGGCATAAAAAAGCCGACTCCGCATCAAGCCACCGGGGAACTCCCCGCCACCGTACAGGGAAAGATGACGGCGCGCCCGGATATATCGCGCAGGAAATAACCAATATGGTTTATTCCTTCAAAACTGACAACGTTCCGATTGAAGGAGCGCTTCCCAATACGCTGATTATGGATTTCCCCGCAGATCTGCAAAGAGGTGAACTGCGTCATGAAAATACTGAAAAAAGTGCTGGCAATCCTCCTTATTCTGCTCGTATTGGCGGCAGGCAGTCTGGCTGCTTATTTTGCAGATGGAAATCCGGCGGATCCGAACGCGCGAAATTCCATGGAGCATCCGGCTGCCGGGGTGCATGTTGACAAATCCCGGGCCGGGCAGATCGTGTTCCTGCCGGATGAAGGGAGCCAAATCGGCATCGTTTTCTATCCCGGCGCCAAAGTGCGCTATGATGCATACGCCGAACTTGCAGAGCGATTTGCTTTATATGGGTACATGTGCGTGCTTGTCGATATGCCGCTGAATCTCGCTCTCTTGAATGAAAATGCGGCAGAATCTGTGATTGCGCAGTTCCCGGATATTACGCAGTGGTACCTTTGCGGACATTCCATGGGAGGTCTGGCGGCGGCGAATTACGGCTGGAAGCACCAGAACTCGCTGAAAGGGCTCATCGTTCTTGCATCGAGGATCGGGCACGATTTTTCCAACAGTTCCCTTCCTGTTCTCCAGATTTCCGCAACCGAGGACGGTATCTGCACCCCGGAAATTCTGGAATCTGACAGCAACCGGAAGCCGGCAGTCTTTACGCACGTTGTTATTGAGGGTGGATGCCACGGATATTTCGGTTCTTATGGCGACCAGAAGCATGACGGGACTCCCACGATCAGTCGGGAAGAGCAACTGAATCAAACTGCCCAGAGCGTTCGGGCTTTCGTAGAGAAAACACGGGACAAAGATACATCTGCAGAAAGAACACCCTTCCCGCTTTGATCGATGCAGGTAATCGTGTCTGTCGGACACGAAAGATCTCAATTTATTCTGAACCACATCCTATTGTAAGTCGGGTCCTGACAATCCTGTAGATAGCATCCGTATGCACAGTTCCTCTGTTTCATCCCGTATCATCCTCTCAATCCCTCAGATATCTTCAGCTGATCTTTCAGATTCAGTGAGCTCTTCCGTCTCGTTTCGCCGAAGTACAGAGGCAGTGTAATTGGGACGCACGGATGTAAAAGCCGAATTCTCCGTGAGAGTGACAATTATACGCCCCGGCAGGCCTGCCAGACCTACCGGGGCGCATGTTTTCTCAAAGCCGGGAAG
>JAFUBF010000319.1 GCA_017460325.1 Clostridia bacterium
GGCACGCATATCCTTTTACTGCAAATTCGTCCATGGCTCTGGCCGCATCCTCGAGATCATTCCCTTTTACTCGTCCGGAAAACAATCCTCTGCCAAGACTCGAATAGGCAATGATCGGCATGTTTCGTATTCTGTACCACTCTCTGGCTTCCTGATTCTGAGGCCCTGAAATACTGACACAGCCGCCGCCCCACAAATCTGCCACCTGTTCTGCCAGTCCGAAATTCGGACTTGAAACAGAAAACGGAATCAGTCCATGACGGGTAGCATACTCATTCGCTTCCTCAATACGATGATGCGACCAGTTCGACCCACCAAATGCACCGATTTTTCCCTCTGCATGCAGTGCGTTCATAATCTCTATCACCGTGCCCACATCGACAGAGGGATCATCCCGATGAAGCAGATAAATATCGATAAAGTCCGTTCCAAGTGCCTCAGATGATTCGGCAAAATCCTTTCGGATCTCTGATTCGCTTATTCGCTTTGTTCCATCCGGGAGAGGATGACCACACTTGGAAATCAGCACCAGCTTGTCGCGACAACCACGCTTTTTGAGCCATCTTCCAACCGTGCTTTCCGATTTCTGGTAATTCCGCGCCAGATCCAGTGCATTAATCCCAGACGCTAAAACGGCATCCAGCAATTCATCCGTGTCCTGGCCGGTCATAAGCGGTGGGATCGCTGTTCCAAATACAATTCGTGAAACAGGTTTCTGCACATAGGGGATTTCGCCATACATATTGTCTGATAACATCTTTCAATTTCTCCGTTTACCGAAATGGTACATTTCTTCCGTTATACCTGTTTCCGAATCAGGTCGGGCTGCAAGTCAGTGATGAAGGCACATCTCTGAACCTCTGTTCCAACTCTTCCGAAAACGCGTATGTGTCAGCAAATGAATCCTCCCTGGCCGGTTTTTTCACGCCGCAAAGCCCGTTTACAGGGTGCAGTTCGGCCGGTTTTCGGCTCATTCTATCATACTTTCAGGTCTCTCTCAATATTTCCATGTATTCAGAAAGATGAGAAGCCTTAATTGAGTGCAGTACGGCAATCCTTCTCATTTCCCAGATGACACTTGAATTTTCCCGACGAATCGCACATAATAGGCATACTACAATTACGAGGTTAAACAATGAGTGAATATATCAATACACTGTCCCTGGCAGATCTGACCCACGGAATGCATTTTGATGGAATTGTTCTCGTCAGAACTGCAGAGTTCCGGGAAACACAGGCCGGAAAAAAATATCTGGACATGAACGTGTCTGACCGTACCGGTACGATGAATGCGAAAATGTGGGATGCTTCTGTGGCTCCTCCTGCGATTGGCAGTGTCATCCATATCCGTGCATCCGGAAATGAATATAACGGTCGCATGCAGCTCCGTCTGGAAAAGGTGGATACGATCCGTCCGACGGATACTATTGACTGGAACTCTCTGGTTCCGTCCGCACCCGAAGACCCTGTCGCAATGCGCGAAGAAATTACCACCGCAGCCGAATCAATACCTGATTCTGATTATTCCCTGCTAACCTGTGCCCTTCTGGAGCGTTGCGGCGACAAGATTCTCACGTTTCCGGCTGCCAAGCAGATGCATCACGCTGAACGTTCCGGACTTCTACACCATACTGTTACCATGCTGCGCACCGCGAAAGCGCTTCTCCCGATTTATCCCCAGCTCAATGCCAGTCTCCTCATCGCCGGTGTCATTGTTCACGACCTTGGCAAACTGAATGAAATGAATGGAGATGACATGGGATTCGTTTCCGATTACACCCTTGAAGGAAAACTGATTGGACAGATTATCAGAGGCGTCATCCTCATAGAAGAAGTTGGAAAAAGCCTGAACATCCATCCTCAGAAAATCCTGCTTCTGCAACATATGGTTCTCTCTCACCACGGCATTCCCGAATATGGAAGTCCCAAACCGCCCATGCTGGCAGAGGCCGAGTTTCTTCACCTGATTGATACACTTGATGCCAGGATGAACGAAATGGAAGAGGCAATATCGCATACCTCTCCAGGTAGTTTCAGCGAAAAAATCTGGGGCCTTGACAATCGTCAGATCTATCGAATGCCGCATTTTGAACCCAGGGAATGATTCGGTTGATGGGGAAACCCGGCAGATAGAAAATGCACCATTGCCAAATGCAATGGTGCATAAATTATCCCTTTCGTCTCTGACTGTACAGCAGTCTGGCGCCCATCAGAAGTGCACCGGTAACGCCGGAATTGTTTCCCAGTGCCGGTGGCACAATATACTGATCGAGCTGTTCCAGATCCAGTCTCTCTGAGGCAACGTAACCGCCCAGCATCTCGTACGTATACCTGCGAATCTTCGGAAACAGATGATCCTGCTGCATTACCCCGCCGCCTAGCACGATCACCTCCGGCGAAAGGATAAGAATCAGGTTGACGCACATCTGCGCAAGATACCTCGCCTCAAGGTCCCATGCCGGATGATCCTCCATCATGAGGCGAGGGGAAAGTCCCCAGCGCTTTTCAATTGCCGGACCGCTCGCCAGACCTTCAAGACAATGTCGATGGAACGAACACATTCCGTCCGGCATCGTATCCATTTCATTCGGGGTCAGGATCATATGACCGACCTCCGGATGAATCAGTCCGTGAACGATATCACCGTTCATAATAATCCCGCCGCCTATTCCTGTCCCCACCGTCACATAAACCAGGCTGCGATATCCTTTTCCAGCTCCCATCACATGCTCGGCAATGGCTGCCGCATTGACATCCGTATCAATTGCCACCGGCACATGCAGTGTCTCCCGAAGCCTTGTAAGTATGGGGAAATTACTCCAGGCCTTCTTCGGAGATGCCGTGATGTATCCATAGGTAGAGGAGCGATGATTCAGATCGAGTGGCCCGAAAGAGCCGATACCCAGTGCGCTGATATCAAACTTATCAAAAAAATCCACTATCTGAGGAATCGTCTCATCCGGCGTCAGTGTATGAAAACTCGCCCTCTGAAGGACATTCCCCTGGGGTGTCCCTATCGAGCAGACCATCTTTGTTCCGCCCGCTTCCAATGCGCCTATTAACATGATTTTCCTCCAGATCTTTTTGTTCTGTTTTCAGACTGATGACCGACAACACACATTTATTTGCTGCTTAGAGCGCAAGAAATGCTGTCCCTGCTTCTCAGAACCCGGAGAAATACATGGTGTTTATATCTCAGCATCATACAGCGCTAAAAATCTAGCCCATCATACATGACTCAAATACCCCTGTCAATCTGCAATTTGTCCAATATTTTCGCCGAAAAACAGGAACAAATTCTGCCAGATCATGTGCAATCAAGTCTGTACAATTCCTTCCGTTTTGCGTTTTTACGGCAAGATATTGGTAAAACCTGATTTCCTGCTCCGTCATAAAACTCTTTGAATCGCATGCATCCCCAGCAGCAGCAACTCTTCCCCCACCGGCTGTAAGGCCATTCGATTCAACTGAACACCATTCGTCATGATGCCTATGCAGGCCCCTGACGCAGAATCCACGAACAGTTCTGAGCACATCCCATATGCCACGCCCTGATGTCCGATAAGATTCATCTCCGGAATGACGCCTTTAAGAAATGCAACATTCAGCCCGCGTCCGGCCTTTCTGATCCCGCCGATGTCATCCTGAACTTTCCTCATCTCATCAAGGGACCCTTTTGTCAAAACCCCCGTATCCGTCTTCGACGCCAGAAGTCGTGCCAAAGTCCCCAGCCCGTGGGCATCTGTGATCAGCCGTCCGACTGTTGTTACATAGGTTTCCCCCGGTCTTTCGTTAATGTGCTGCCTTCTCTGCTGTTCCGCATCATACCTGAGGCAGGGCGGTAACAGACCTCGTACTGAATATCCATCTGCAATCATCCGATCTACGGGAATATTCGCAGCACCATACCCTGCACATATTCCCAGCGGGCGGAAAATTCTCTCCTGCATCATGTTTTCAAAGGACAAACCGGACGCCCTTTCGGCAATCGCTCCCGACAGACCTGCGCCCAGATTCGTATAGAGAAACCTTTCCCCCGGAGCTGATTCAAGCCATATCTCCGGATCAGTGAACCGCTCCTCAAGTGACGTTTTGCCCGGAATCTGCAAATCTGCATTTTTTATTCCGGCCGTATGCGTCAGCAGCATGCGAAGTGTAACCGGCCTGTCAGGAAAAAGAGGATTCCGAAAAGAAAACCCAAGCAATTTACTGACATCTTCATCAAGATTCAGTTCATCGCTTTCAACCAGGGACATTATTCCGAACGTGGAGATCAGCTTTGTCACCGAGGCCACGCGAAAACAGGTCAGGGGATCAACCGCAATTTCCGGCTTTCTCCTTGCTTTTCCATAGCAGAAAATCTTCTCTGACCCGTCCGGGAAAACCAGTATCATGCTTGCGCCTACGGCACGATGTGCTCTGAGAATGCTTTCAAAGCACTTCTGCACCTGCAATGTTCCCTTTTCATTCAGGCTTCCGGCTCCCAACTCCCCGATCGGCGGAATCGTTTTTATAAAAGCCCTTGCCTTTCTTTCCAGAATCAGTCGTTCACGTTCTGACAGATTTCTCACAACAGCCTCCATCCCGAAGCATTTCAGCTCGACACATTGCAGGAAAGGTCTTCGAAACGAATATTTCATTCCCTCCTGCTGTATTGTCTGCATGATACGTGAAGGAAAACCTTCTGTCAACCGAATTAGAAGGTGCTGACCGTCCCCGATCCTCGCCCGTTTTCTTGCGATTCATGTGCCGATGTGTTATCATATGCGCAATCTGATTTACATTGCCAAGGAGCGCAAGTATAATTCATGAAAAGGATTTCTATCCTCTTTTTTTTCATATGTTTTCTGTTTCTTCTTTTCTCAGCCTGTGCTGAAACCGTTTTATGGGAAGATGAAAACGGAAAGGTTTTACTGAACGATAACGGAGAGGTAAATTTCATTTCGGCAGACGGAAACAATCTTGGTTCTGTTTCCTCCAATTCTCTCGACACATTCATTGCTTCTGACGAAGAACTGACCGTTCATTCGCCATACGAGACCCTCTCCCCCGGCAATTCCCCCGTCCCGGATGCCACACCTTTTCCTTATGATGAAAATGATTTCCCTGAGTATTCATTTTCCCCTGAATCCGTGGAGCAAAGTTCACAAACGTTTCAGTTTACGAAAGCGTTGCGTTACGGGGACTCCGGCGATCTGGTCAGCGCCCTTCAGTCGAGGCTGAAAGAACTCGGATATTATGATGCGCGTGTGTCAGGAGGGTATTACAAAGTTACACGGAACGCCGTCCGGGCATTTCAGTCCCAGAACGGTCTGCATGTCGATGGAATTGCAGGCCAGGAAACCCAGGAAATGCTGTTTTCAGCTGTGGCAGTTCCGGTGAATGCCTCGCCTCTTCCCTCCCCGACTCCCGTCCCGCCAAAGTATACCCTCATGGTGGATGTGACCAATCAGATCACCAGAGCCTATACCTATGATGAAACCGGTAATTATACCGTTCTTGTCCGTGAGATGATCTGTTCCACCGGAACCCTGAGAAATCCCACACCGCTCGGAACAACCATCATGCCAAAGACACGTGCCAGATGGGGCTATTTCCCCACATGGGATTCGCACGCTCAGTATCTCACACGAATCGACAAAGCCAACGCCTTCCATTCTGTCCTGTACACCGCGCCAAACGAGCAGTCCCTGTCTGTTTCTTCCTTTACCAGTCTGGGAACACGTCAGTCCCACGGCTGCGTCCGCCTGACCGTGTCCGATGCAAAGTGGATTTACGATAACTGCGAAGCCGGAACCATCATAACCGTATTCGAGAGTAATATTTATGATCCCGAATACACCATGACACTGAAGCCCGCTCTGAATCAGGAGACGCTTCGGGAAATGCCTCTCCCCGCTCCAACTCCACTTCCGGTTTACAGTCCGGAAAACTGGCCGACCAGATATCGAACTCTGAATAGAGGTTCAAACGGCCAGGATGTTTACATGCTGCAGATGCGCCTGCGTGAACTCGGTTTCTATAACGGTACTGTTTCCGGGGGATACTATGGCGGAACAATTGAGGCTGTAAAAGCCTTCCAGCAAGCTGCAGGACTCAAGGTCGACGGAATCGCCGGCAAACAGACACAATCTGCCCTGTTCGCCCTTACAACCCCCGCGCCGGATGTCACGACGGCGCCAACGCCTACCCCTTTACCCGTCTACATCACGCCCGATCCAACGCCAACGCCTGAACCGGCAGCTTACACACCGGTCAACGATACCGTCGGCTGAAGTTTCAAAGAGGAGCTGTCTGTATGCTGTTTAATTCGTACATCTTCATTCTGGCCTTTCTTCCTCTGACTCTGGCCGTATATTTTCTCCTCGGCCGACTTCCGGAAAAGTATTCTTATAATAAAATCTTTCTGGTACTGGCCTCCTTTGTGTTTTACGGATACAACCATCCGGGCTATGTCCCTATCATTGTGGGAAGCATCTTAATTAATTACCTGCTTTCCCAGCAAATGCTGAACAGCAACAGAAAAGCACTGCGTCTCACTTTGCTCCTGATTGGTATTTTCGGAAATCTCGGCGTCCTCTTTCTGTTTAAATACCATGACTTCTTTGCAGAAAACCTGAACAGAGCTTTTTCTCTGAAACTTGCACTCAATCACTGGGTTCTGCCCCTGGGCATCTCCTTTTTCACCTTTCAACAGCTCTCCTATGTAATCGACAGTTATACCCACAAAGTCCCGAAGTATCAGTTTCTGGATTACGCATTATTTGTTACTTTTTTTCCGCAGCTGATTGCAGGCCCGATTGTTCTTCACAGCGAAATCGTTCCCCAGTTTGCCGACCCAAAAAACCGACACTTTCAAAGTGAATCTTTCGCACCCGGTCTGTTTGCTTTTGCACGGGGATTATTCAAAAAAGTCATCGTTGCCGACACTTTCGCCGTTGCCGTGAATGCCGGATTCGCATCCGCCCACTCTCTCAACACGCCAGAGGCGTGGTTCGTTGCCCTTGGTTACACTCTCCAGCTGTATTTCGATTTTTCCGGATACTGTGACATGGCCACAGGTATCGGCCTTATGTTTAACATCCGCATCCCCATGAATTTCAATTCCCCCTATAAAAGCCTTAACATCCGTGAATTCTGGCAGCGCTGGCATATAACCCTTTCCCGCTTCCTGACCAATTATATCTATTACCCTCTCGGCGGCAGCAGAAAAGGTCTGCCAAGAACCTGCCTCAACCTGCTTGTCGTTTTCCTGATCA
>JAFUBF010000320.1 GCA_017460325.1 Clostridia bacterium
GGTTCATAGCACCAGACGGATGGTAACACCCTGCCCCCTCAGGTCATGAGGGGGCAGCGTCTTATATTCAGTCACTCTGTTTCCCGGAATTTCGCGGCAGCCTCTCCCCGTATTGCTTTCAGCAAGACGGATCCAGGACTGTGTAATTCCTGCAAATTGGGAAGTTCACATTTCAGGCTTTCCGTGCTACTCCGGCATTTTCAGTCCTTCCAGTACCTCTTCAAGCCGAATTCCCCGGCTTTTCGCGATCGCTGCAAGGTCCTCGTATTCCGCCTTCCACTTGGAGATCCCATAGCCCGTGGCAATTTTCACGCGAACCTCACCCTCTGTCGTTTCCGCCTTCAGTTCTTTCCGGTTAAGCACGTACCGGCTCAGGTTTTCCCGGCGGACTCCAAGCGTGGTGGTGTATTTGAGCATGAGCTGAGCCAGCATATCCGCGTCCTCCGGCATGGAAATGACACTCAGCAGGATGCCCGGGCGGTTCTTCTTCATTCCGATTGTCTGCCAGTAAACATCCCGTGCTCCGGCATCAAACAGACGCTCCATGGCAAATCCCAGTGCCTCCCCGGTCATATCGTCCAGGTTGCACTCCAGTTTCACAATCTTCTCTTTTTCCCCCAGCGTCTCCCCGAGAAAAGCACGTACACAGTTGGCCCGTTCGAAGTCCTTCATGCCCATTCCGTATCCGATGGCTTCGGTCGCCATCTCCGGCCGGTCACCGAATGCACTCACAAAATGCCGAAGGAGTGCCGCCCCGGTGGGCGTACAAAGTTCACCCTCGATTCTGCCGCCGTATGTCGGGATTCCCTCAAGAATGAGTGCGGTTGCCGGTGCCGGTACCGGCAATACACCGTGCATACACCGGACATATCCGGCCCCCACATGAACCGGGCTGGCGCAGACCCTGTCGGCCCCGATTTCATGCATCAGCAGACAGACAGCCACCACATCTGCCACAGCATCCATGGTTCCGACCTCATGGAAATGAATCTGATCCATGGGTTTCCCGTGAACCTGCCCCTCCGCCTGCGCAATGATCTGATAAACCGCGCAGGCGTCTTCTTTGACAGACTCCGGAATGTCCAGGGAGCGAATCAGTGCATCAATATCCGCCAGACTGGAGTGTACATGATGGTGGTGATGACCGTGCTCATCATGATGCTCATGCCCCCAGTGTTCATGTTCATGCTCCGTTGTCCGGGGAGCCTCTGCATGACTGTACATCTCCTCTGCATGATCATGTCCGTGGAAATGCCCGTGTTCCTCACCGTGATGATGACCATGACCTTCGCCGTCGTGCTCATCTCCGTGGTAATTGCCCCATCCGTGATGGCCATGACCTTCACCGTCGTGTTCATCTCCATGGGAATGACCCTGGCCCCATCCGTTGTGTCCATGTCCTTCGCCATCGTGCTCATCTCTGTGAGAATTGCCCCATCCGTGATGGCCGTGACCGTCGCCGTTGTGGCCCTCCCCGTAAGGGTGGTTATGGTGGTGACTTTGCTCACTGTCATGGTCATGTACCGGTGCATCGGCGAGTACAAGATCATGCACATCCTCCGATTCCTCTTCCTGACCCTGAACCGTCACCCTCATATGTGTTCCGGTCACACCGCACTTCTCAGCCGGTTCTGCCTCAAAGACAACCCCCGGCAGTCCTAGCGCGTTCAGGCGTCCGAGCATTGCCTCGCGGTCGGGCATCAGTTCGAGCAGAGCCGCCGTCAGCATATCACCAGCAGCACCCATCCCACATTCAAGATACAGCGTTTTCATCATCGTTAGCAAGGAGACCCCGTCCTCATTAGGGCGGGGAGGAATTGCGTTTAACCGTTTTCCCCGTCTCCCCGTATTCTCCTTTCGGTTAAATAATGGTCTGCTTTTTCCA
>JAFUBF010000321.1 GCA_017460325.1 Clostridia bacterium
AGGCTGAACACATCACAGAACCGGTCCAGCGCCTTCCGGCATTTTTCCTTCTCATGGTTGTACAGCAGCGTAAAAATGACGCTGCAGGTCACGCCGGCAATGGAGGTCAGGAAGGCGGTGCTCATGCCGCCGATGAGCTGCTCCATGGCCGCCAGCAGCTGCTCCGTCTGGGCTGCGGAGATGGAAAGGCCGGAGAGACCCTTGACAAGGCCCAGGAAGGTACCAAGGATACCCAGGGAGGTCAGAAGGCCCGGTGTGATGTCAGCCAGGCCCTGACTGCCGGCAGTGTCGATCACCGTCTCATCGTTGATGAACTCGGCCACATCACAGTTTTCCCCGTGAGCCGCCCGGACCTCCGCGTTCTGCAGAAAATCGGCCCACACGGTCTGAAGACGGTCACCCAGAAATCCCAGATCCTTCCAGGAACGCACATCCTTTTTCTGTTTGTTTTCGGTAATGATGATCTTCGCCCCGCGGCGAAGCTTTGAGGCCGTGGCGCTCAACGGTACCAGGCAGCGCAGGACTGCCACCACGGTAATCAGCAAAATGGCTGCATAAATCAGCAGTTCCACTGAAAAAAATCGTCTGAATAATTCCATTACAATGTCCATTAAAACTGTCCCTCTCTCTGTCCGCCCAAAGGCTGAGCGAATTCCGTATAAAAGAAACAGGTGAAATTTTACCATAATAAGGAAAGATTCGCAACATCCCCATCCCCGGCCGCGGTAATCGCCCGGTTTGGGCATGAATCAGGGGCCATCTGACAAACTTTTTGCTTCTTTTGGCCCTCCCCGGGAAATGGACTGACTCCTCCATCCTTTCCAAAGTCACGTGCAAAATCGTTGAACCCGGCCTTTGAAACTTATCCAACTCTGATATATCTATGTATAAAATATAATGATTGTTTATCCACCGTTTCTATTTCTGCCGCCAGAATTCATCTGTTTTTTATAATTTTTCAAATAGGGGTTGAAAATCTGTCAAAGTTTTTTTAGAATGAATCTGTTACTGTTGCTGTTGCACTAAATATAGCACACGACCACATAGAGGTACCTCCCATGTATAAAACGACGCCCGTAGAGAGTCAGGTCATCCAGCATTTTTTCCACGTTTTTCCTGTCATCCGACATCGGATTCTGCGATCCAAGGACAGTGCACAGGAAACGGACGTCCAGCTGCCCCACGCCCAGATTCTCATGTGTCTGGCAGAGCACGACAGTCTGTCTGTTACGCAACTCTCCAAATACACAGGAATTGCCATGCCCAATATTACGCCGATCATCGACAGGCTCTGTGCGCTTGCATATGTCAGCCGGATTCACAGCAAAACGGATCGGCGAATGGTGGATATCTCCATTCTTCCCGAGGGACAGCAATGCATCGAGCGCATCAAGAGTTCCATTGCGCAGCATGCCCTGCGCCCGGATCCCCCGTTCACGGAGGCACAGCTGGTTCGTCTCAACAACGCACTGGCCACCATTGCTGAACTGTTTCCGACCGAAAACTGACAACAAGAGAGGCTGCATTGCAGCCTCTTTTTTATACCCTGCAGCTGTGTCAGGCGTCAAATTTGGCTTGCACGAATGTATCCGATCATGTATAATCTCGAGTCGTCTTAAGTAACAGTGTTTGAGGTGAAAGTGATGGCTGAGAACGAACGTACCAATTTTATCTGGGAAGCGATTAAGGAAGACCTGGCCGAGGGGAAAAACGGCGGCCGCGTCCAGACCCGATTCCCACCGGAGCCGAACGGTTACCTGCATATTGGCCACGTAAAAGCCCTGACCGTCGATTTTCTGACTGCGGAGCGGTTCGGCGGCGTATGCAATCTGCGTTTTGATGATACCAACCCCACCAAGGAAAAGGAAGAATTCGTGGATGCCATTATGGACGACATCCACTGGCTGGGTTTTGAATACGGCAATGTTTACTATGCCTCCGAGCAGTACGACCAGATCTATGAATATGCCCTGGACCTGATTCGCCGGGGACTGGCCTATGTGGATGATCTCTCCAAAGAGGAAATCCGGGCCTACCGGGGAACCCTGACGGAGCCCGGAAAGAACTCCCCCTACCGCGACCGGTCCCCCGAGGAAAACATGGACCTGTTCCTGCGGATGAAAAACGGCGAGTTTCCGGAGGGGTCCCACGTGCTGCGGGCCAAGATTGACATGGCCTCGCCCAACATCAACATGCGCGATCCTACCATCTACCGGATCAAGTATGCCCATCATCACCGGACCGGTGACAAATGGTGCATCTATCCCATGTATGACTTTGCCCACCCCATCGGCGATGCCCTTGAAGGTGTCACCCATTCCCTGTGTTCCCTGGAGGATGAGATTCACCGTCCGCTGTACAACTGGGTCATTGAGGTCTGCGGCTTTGAGCAGAAGCCCCGCCAGATTGAATTTGCCCGTCTGAATCTGACCAATACGGTTATGAGCAAGCGGCTCCTCCGGGCACTGGTGGAGGGCGGGTATGTTTCCGGCTGGGACGATCCCCGCATGCCCACCCTGGCCGGCATGCGCCGCCGCGGCTTTACCTCCCCCGCCGTCCGGGATTTCATTGACCGCGTGGGCGTCTCCAAGGCCGATTCGGTGGTTGACTGCCGTCTGCTGGATCACTGTGTCCGCAACGACCTCAACGAAAAGGCCCCGCGGGCCATGGCCGTCCTTGATCCGGTCAAAGTCGTTCTGACCAATGTTCCCGAGGGATTCCGTGAGATGTGCACCATCGAGAATCATCCGAAGATTCCGGAGATGGGCACCCACCAGATTCCCCTTACCCGCGAAATCTATATTGAGCGGGAAGATTTCATGATTGATGCCCCGAAGAAGTTCTTCCGCCTCAAGCCGGATGGCGAGGTCCGGCTCAAGGGCGCGTACATCATCCGCTGTGAACGGTACGATGTGGACGATGAGGGAAATGTCACCTGCATCTACTGCACCATCGATCCGGACAGCCGGTCCGGCAGCGCCGGCGCAGACCGCAAGGTCAAGGGCACGATCCACTGGGTCGACTGCACGGCGGGGCTGAAGGCCGAGGTCCGCCTGTACGACAGGCTCTTCACCGAGAAGGACCCGATGAAGGACGGAAGCGAGAACTTCCTGAACTACCTCAATCCCGATTCCCTCAAGGTAGTAGCCGCGTTCGTGGAGCCGGCGCTCGGCGAGGCGAAGCCCCTCGACCGCTTCCAGTTCGAGCGCACAGGCTACTTCGTCGCCGACGAGTGCGATTCGAAGCCCGGGGCACCGGTGTTCAACCGCATCTGCTTGCTGAAGGACGGCTACAAGCCGGCGTAATACACAGGGCGAGGTGTTTTGTCTATGAGCGTAAAAGGCGTTTTGGCGTTGTTTGTGGCGTCGGCGGTTCTCTCTGTCTCGGCTGCCGTCCCTGCCGTGGAGCGGCTGGCGACGTCCCTGCTTCCGGCTGAGACGATGAACGAGGTGGCGGGCTTCTTCGGGCCTGTTACGAAGCGCTATCAGCCGGTATTCGAGAAGTTCGGCGCGGAGTACGAGGCGTCGTCCGACAAGATGGCCGTTATTGCCAAGTACCTTCCTCAGGCGGAGAAGGCGCTCGCGGAGGCGAAGAAGATGAAAGTGCCTCCGCGTTTTCAGGCGGAGAAATCCAAATACATCCGACTCTTCGACACTGTCATGGCCGCGGCAAGGCTTTCGGTGCGGCTGGCAGGCAGGAGATAGCGCCGGGCGGCAAGCCGCCCCCCGGTCGGGCGGTCACACTGAGGCCAGCGCGGCTTCCGCCTTGGCGTTGTCGTCGAATTTGAACACGAGCACCGCCTTCTCGGCGTGGCCGAGGGAGTAGGCGTAAGAGTATTCGATGTCCACGCCAGCCTTGTCGAGCTTCGCGGTGAGTTCGGCCATGCCGCCCGGGCGGTCCGGCACGGTGACGGCTACGACCTCTGTCTCCCGCACGGCGAAGCCGGCCTTTGCGAGCGCGTCCGCGCCCTTTACGTGGTCGTCGGCGATCATTCTGACGATGCCGAACTCCGGGGCGTTGGCGAGCGAGAGCGTCACGATGTTGACGCCTGCGGCGGCAAGCGTCCTCATGATGCCGGCGAGCTGTCCGGGCTTGTTCTCCAGAAATACCGAGAGCTGTTTGATTGTCATGGCGTTCTCCTTGTGTCACTTGCGGCGGTTGTCGATGACGCGGCGTATCTTGCCCTCGG
>JAFUBF010000322.1 GCA_017460325.1 Clostridia bacterium
AAAAAGCAGTTCCGGAGTGCCGGCTCGATTCCCGCTGAAACCGAACATTTCCCGGATATACCCAATTCCCGCTGTAAAGGATTCCGAACGGAAAAATACCCAGCCCACCAGGATAAACAGGAGGGTCAGTATACGGTAAAGGACCTTGAGAAAAGCAGGCCATCGGTCCGAATCCTTCCGGATGCCCGTCTGCGATTCAAACACGACCGCAAGACCGTTTAAAAGGCCCCAGAAGATGAACGTCAGACCGCTCCCGTGCCAGAGACCCAGCAGCAGCCAGACAACCATCAGGTTCAGCACATGGCGCAGCTGATTTACCTTTGACCCGCCCATCGGAATGTAGACATAGTCCCTGACCCAGGAGCCAAGAGACAGATGCCACCTGTTCCAGACATCGGAAACCGTCCTGCCTGCATAGGGATAATTGAAGTTTTCAGGGAGACGAAACCCAAACATTCCGCCAAGCCCAAGTGCCATATCCGTATAGCCGCTGAAATCAAAATAGATCTGAAGCGCAAAGCTGATAATCCCGAGCCAGGCAGTTCCTGCACTTCGGGCAGGCATCTGAAAGATACGGTCTGCCAGCTGCCCCAGCGTATTGGCCAGAAGCATTTTCTTATTGATGCCGACAATGAACCGAAAGATGCCTCTGGAAAAGGAACGAAGAGTTACATGCCGGTCTTCGAGCTGTTCCCGGAATGAGGAATAGCGTGTCAGCGGTCCGGCAGGCATCTGAGGGAAAAAGGAAAGATACAGCGCAAAGGAAACCGGATGGTTTTGTGCAGCTGTTCCCCGGGAGACATCCGCCAGATACCCGAATGCACGCAGCGTCAGAAAAGACAGGCCCAGAGGTGCCCTCAGTGTATGCGTACCGCTCGCAAGCCACTCCCCCTGTTCGGGCATTACCCGGGACAATACCCGCAGATACTTGAATACCAGCAGGACGGCAAGATTAACGGCGATTCCCAGCAGAAGAAACAAAATCTTTGAACTTTTCTGACGGACTTCCTCCATTCGCAGTCCCAGAAAGTAATTGAAAAGAATGGAAAGCAGAATCAGAGGGATAAACTGCAGATTTCCCCAGGCGTAAAAGAACAGACTGGCGATTATGAGCCACCCGTTCTGTGCATTGGTTGGGAGAAAATAATAGATGCAAAGAACAATCGGCAGGAAAAGGATCAGAAATTCCATGCTGACAAACAGCATCTATTCCACCTCCCTGATCGTTACGCCACTGTATTCCGTTTCAATGCCTGCCGTTTTTCCGGCAATCCCGCTGTAAAACTGCAGCTGATACGTTTCATCCTCTGCCGTCAGGTTTTCCGGAATCCGAAAACGCCACCTGCTTCCATACAACTCGGCAAAGCTGACATCCACTACCGTATAGCAGACCATCCTGTTCAGGGATTTACTGTAAACCCCTATGCTGACTCCGTTCGAAGAGCCTTTCGAGATGTGGATGCCCTCGATACTAACCTCATAGGTTTTTCCGGCATGAATGGGAAGGTGGAACATTCCGAAATTTCGGTTGCTCTCCCCTGCAGGAACGTACAGAGGTTCAGGATCAATCAGCGGTTTCCGGCTGCCGTTTCCAACGATCTGAGGGATATCCCCACCGAATTTGATGACGGATGTCGAGCCGATTTCAACGGGTGAAACCATCATCAGAACAAGATCCGGTCTGTTCAGGGCAATGTACTCATTGAGCGTCATTTCATGATACAGGTGCAGGTCCAGCACATCCACCTCGGTGAACATGGTGGACATCAGTCCCTCGATCGGACGCATGAAACTGTCCTTTACGACCAGCACTTTGGCTTTATTCGGGGCCTCCGGATTTCTGTGATTGACCTCCGGATAATCACCGCCCATAAACAGATCATACTCATCGTTCGTAAACAGTTCGTTGCTTGTGGCGTGCTCCATCCGCAGATTCACATTCCGGAACGAACCGGAATAGAACAGGCGGTCAACGGGCATGCTTGCCGACATATGCGTTGTAAAACGGGGAATAAACCATTCCGGCGTATCTGTTCCGACATAATACTCTCCGACACGCTTCCCCAGACTGCCGAGGAACCGGTTGGAAAGAACGTGATGCTCCCACAGGGAACGGTCCGCGTATTCGGTATTCAGGTCCGGGTAGATATTGGTCTGAATCCATCGGATGATCTCCGTGAATGCGATAAATGCTCCCTCGGTGTTCCAGTGATTATCGGTCCTGTAGAAATACGTCTGGACCTGCTTTGCATCATCTGAAATCCATTCCCGAAGGTCCAGGGTACTGACATGGTCTTTCTGAATGGTATTCAGCAGCTGGTCAGCGAGCCGGTTTCCATAGTCTGACAGCCCGGACGGAAGATTACTCCCGTCTCTGGCAATCTTATAAGGGGCCTGCACATAGAGAAACGGAATATTCTGTTTCCCAAGGCTTCGGGAAAGCGCATCAATCCCGTCAATCCAGGAACGGATATTCCTGTCGCTGATCAGTTCACCGGTCAGTGTATTTCCTTCGAGCCGCACGACCCCGTTAAAGTGCCTGAATCCGGCGGCCTTGGCATCCACACCGTTCAGATCAATCAGGACCTGTCTTGGGGAAAAATCCTCCGACTGATATCCCCTTTCAATGGACGCTGTCATCACCCCGAAGCTGCTGCTGCCGCTC